>CAZUHR010000169.1:0-7331 GCA_964620335.1 uncultured Desulfobacteraceae bacterium | reverse complement strand
GTATCAAATAAATCCGAATTTGTAAAACGTAAATCCGAGGAACGTCCCCTATACCTTTTCGATTGCGGTGTGATTTTCATTAAGCACGACGATGTCCGCCTTAGTCGAATCTGCAAGCGAACACACATGATCCTGAAGATCCTTATTGTTTAAGTTCCAAAAAATAATTCGATACAAATTAGAATTCTGTGGCATTCTGATTTTTTAAGGCTATGCCTCAGACGCATTGTTTATGTCTTCAGCAGGATAATCGGGATAGGAAGGGGCCTCACGGCCGCCTCCCTCCCACACCACCTGGCATACGGATCACGTACCAAGGCGGTTCGGTTGATTAAGTCGGTTTCGTAAACAGTCTTGGAAGTCCCAAACTTGCAAAGTAGCGGGCCGGCAGCGCGAAGGCCAGCGCTGGACTTCGGCTCAGTCGCCATGGACCATGGGCCGATTTACACGTATTCCACGCAAGGTCGCGGCTGACGCCACGCTTGCGAAGTTCACGGTATCCGGCCCGGCCCCACTGCTTCCAAAGGTAGCATCGCAGTCGGCGCTTAATCCAAGAATCCAACTCTCTGAAGATGTGTCTGACCTGCGCAAGACCGTAATATGCCTGCCAGCCTGGGAGGTAACCACGCAGCTCGCCGATTATCGTCTCTAACTTGCGCCCCCGCGTTCGGCTCGTTATTGCCCGTACGCGTTGTTTCAGCGCCTTGATAGCCTTTGGGCTTACGCGCCGATTCACATGCCAACTGACGTTGAAGCCCAGAAAGCTCCGTTGCCAGGGACGGCCCACCGCGCTTTTCCCTGTATTGACAGCAAGCTTCAAACGATTCGCCAAGAACCGGGTGATACTGGCCATCACACGCACCCCGGCCTGATAGGTCCGGACGTAGATATTGCAATCATCCGCATAGCGTGCGAATCGATGACCTCTTCTTTCCAACTCCCGGTCCAGATCGTCTAAAAGCAGGTTGGCCAATAGCGGGGACAGCGGCCCGCCTTGTGGCGTGCCAATCGTTGTTGCGTGAAGTGCGTCATCGACTAAAACACCTGACTCCAGATACCGGCGAATCAGACGCCGCACCCGAGCGTCTCTCACCCTCGCCTGAACCTTACCCATCAGCTTGTCATGGTCGACACGATCGAAGAACTTCTCCAAATCAATGTCCACCACCCACTTGTGTCCGGCCCTTATGTGTGCCTGGGCGCTCTTTATCGCTTGATGGGCACTTCGGCCCGGACGAAAGCCAAAGCTGCACGGCGAGAAGCTCCCATCCCACTGTGCTTGCAGAACCTGCATCAGCCCTTGCTGGATAAATCGATCCAACACCGTGGGGATGCCAAGCTGGCGTTTACCGCCGCCCGGCTTCGGGATTTCCACTCGCCTTACGGGCTGGGGTACGTACTTGCCAATGAGCAATTCACGCTTGATAGACGGCCAGTGTTCCCTAAGATGAGCGCGCAGCTGCACAACGCTCATCCCGTCAACCCCGGCCGCACCCTTGTTCTGCTCGACCCGTTTGAGAGCGACCAGAAGATTGTCGCGCTCAACAACGAGTTCCATCAACTGTTCAACACCAACCGGACGTTCGGTTTCAGCCGCCGAAGCAAATGCATCGCCCTTCCTTGCAAAGGGCAGCCCAAGTTGTGTCGGCCTTACATTCACCTGGCTACCGTCCTACTTATCCTTTCATACCGTTCGGCCCTTCAGCGGGTGAGACCTCCGAACCTTCCGTCCGGCTCGTTTCCACGCCTATTATGGCCTCTGCTGACTTCTCTCATGCGGTCAGGTTCGATTGCTCTCCCCTCAGCCAATTCGCCTCGCACGCGACGCTCCAAGGCAACACGAGAGATCTCCCAGGGTAAGACACGTAACTTTCAATGCATAAACGCCGGATTTATAAAGCACACCCCAATTGCGGATGGAGGACTTCGTGGTCACGTGCCCACTCGTCCCGGATGTACCACACCTCAGATCCGGTTCCTGTACGTCGCCCTGCATCTTTGGATTGGGCTTCCTCCAGACCCCGCCTCGCGACGACGCCCTTGCCCTTCTCCTAACCTTAGGCTCTGCGAACACCTGGTACGGGGACTCTCACCCCGCTAGTTACGTGCCATGCCTGGCACACACGGTACGGGTAACTTGGCGGGTTTCTCAGAAAATGTTTGGAATGAAGCTGAAATAGAAACCTATCGCCCCAATGCGCCAACCGCAATTTATACCCGCTCAAGTTGACCCGCTGGTTGGGTCATTTCTTCTGTCTATCTTTACATATGTCCAAAGCTCCACCCATTCTATAAGCACCACCTGGACCGTGAACAATTGTTTTTTCTAGTGATTTTAGTCCAGGGCAGGAGCCAAAATGTCGTTCACTGGGGTATCTAAAAATTTGCTGAATTGAATGCTCTGGCTCAACTCCAGGAGGTTTCATATCAATAACGGCGCCACCTTCGGCAAGAGGACAAAAGACGTTAGTCCACTGATTACGACAACGAAAAATTCCAGCAAGGTGAATGGTATCGCCAAAATGGACTACTTGAAGAGTGACTTTGCCGGTTTGGTCTCTTACCTCAAGGGCATTATCAGTGTAATTCCGGTCAAATATATTTTGATCGTTAAGCTGCCATTCATTATCTATTAGTTCTGCAACGATTTCTCCCTTTGTGTCTCTTATAATTGTTGAGACCATCAGTTTCCCATCATTAAGATTCATTGTTAAAACTGGTTGTTCACCATCTTTAAGAAAGACACCATCTGGGGAATCGATTATAAACCTGGTTGATCCTATAGATAGATATTTCACCTCAGCTGAATGGGGAGATGATATTACTCCAGTTAATGCATTTTTTTGCTTATCCAATTTATAATAGGCAAATGATGCAATTGCTAGCCCAAGAGAAAGAAGTGTTGTATATATGGGCCAGTGTTTTTTGATATGTTGCCAAACAATCATATACCATGGTTTTTTAGGAGAAACCTTTTTCTTACGAGCCCTTTTCTTAGATTTATTTCTCTTTCCTTTTCCCATTAATTTGCTTTTCTCTAATCCGAATTAGGAGACCCAACGCCGGCGGATGAGCCGCGAGCATCGCAAGAAAGAGAGCGCTTCAGCGATCTCTTTCCGAGAAGCGCAGTCGGGCTCATCCGCCGGCGATAAGCTGGCCGTGAGCGGAGCGAGCGGTCAGCTTATCGTGAACATCACCTGCGTGTGGTCCGGCCCCGGCCAGAGCCGTGGACGGACTGCACGTCTGGTGGATGTTGTGGTTGGCTCCCCTCTCCCTCTCGGCGAAAGCGCAACTCGCCGCTCGGAGTCTGTGACTCCCCGGCTCTATGTGGTGTCCTCCACCAGGTCATCTGCAAGCCATTGCACGAAAGTAGGATATTCCTGTTTACTTGTGTAGATCGCGACCCGCCTCGTCGCGCGCGTTAGCGCCACGAGGAACCTGCAGATGCTACCGTCCGTCACGTGAAGGGCCCGATCGCCGCCACGCTCTAGGAGGTACCTGTCATCGAAATTGACAAGAAACGTGTAGTCTCGCGTAAGTCCCTTTGCACCCAAGATAGTGACGATTTTGATGGGAGCATGCTTGTAGATATTCTTGGGTGTTGTCCTTTCGGTCAACTCCTCGCGAATCCTTGACTGCACGATCTTCGCCGGATTGTATCCCAGTATCGTGAGCGCGGTCCCCATCGCTGCCTCGTCGATTTCGGCACGATTCTTGATCTTTCTGAGCGTGGCATTTGCCTTCCTTATGTCCCTTCGCTCGGCCACTGTCAGTAGGTCCTTGAAGGACTTGCCAGAGTGGACGCTCTCCTTCACGACCCCTGCCAATCTCTCATTGGCCCCCTGCCTCTGGCATTCCGCCTCGAACAGCAGACGCCAAGCCAGATTGCAGGAAGCGTCCTCAAGCATGAGACTGAATCCTTCCATGACATTGTCGTAGGCCTGCCTCTGCATGGCTTCGACATTCTTGAATCCCCTCTTTCTCAGTCCTTTGGCAATGGCGTCGACTTGCCTTCGCAGTGGGCAGATCACCAAGACGGAAGGTAATTGGCTCGCCCGGGGATCGAAAAGCGTCTGTATCTCCGTGTCGATATTGTAGGCAATGACGTTCTCGAAGACGGCGCGCTTCACGGCAATGCGTGGGTATGCCTCAGAGAGCGCATCCTTGTCAGCCGAGGGGAAATACCGGTATGGCTTCTGTGCTCGATCTTGCAGGAAGCCCTCTGATTGCGCCGCCTCAATTAGATCCGCATAGGCTTTAATAACGACTCTCGTGCAACGCGAGCAGTACGGCAATTCGAAGGTGGCGAATTCTCCGGAGGAGTGCTTGCTGCGGATCTCCCCGGGTTCTGCGAACTTGAAGTCGTACAGGGATTGGTCGTCGTCGCCAACGAGCAACATGGGGCTCCGGCTCGCCAGCAAGGCCAGGAGTCTGGATTCCAGCCTGTTGAAATCTTGGTATTCATCAACCAAGACCAGTGAGTATGCTGGAATGCGACTGCCATCCTGTTCAAACATCTTGATCAACGTGTAGACAGAGCAGTGCGGACTGAAGAAATTGTAGTAGCGCCGACGTGCCGAATAGAATCCCAGGGCATCTTCTGCTTCAAGGAGCTGGCAGAAGATGGAGTTGAAGTCCACTTCGTTGCCCGTAGCAAGGAGAAAGTCGCGTTCGATGACGCCGCCCAACCCCAGGAAGACCTTCCTGTCACCGGGGATATTGCTCAACGCGAAGCTGTGGAGCGTCCTGACTTCCGCAAGGCCATATAGATCGTGGGTCAGGTCATCTACGAGCTCATTTATGAACGAAAGCGCAAGAACGCGCGCATCCTTATCTTTCGAGTATTGCTTGCAGATCTGCTGAAACAGGAAGCTCTTCCCCGTACCGGGGCCAGCTATAATGAGCTTCTTCTCCGCGTTGGACCCGATGATTACTTCGGTGCAGTTCTCTCTTTCGCAGGCACACTCCTCATAATCGGTATGCGTCGCTATTCTGCCCATACGCACATCCTCAGTTCGTGGGAGCCAACGAATGAGCCTCACCGGCGCGACAGCGTCCGGTGCAGGCGCTGGTTGTGCCGCGGATAGAGAATCATCTGGAAAGCCAATCTCCCATGATTTTCTTTGTACTTGTTTTATGACCAAAAACATCATTAGCTGATAGTTCCCAAGAAGTAGTGGGTGCAATAACAGTTTTCTGTTCTAGCGGAACATAAAAAAGAAGCGTTCCTTGTACAGGGTCACTTGTGACTTTCTTTGATGAAGTCTTATCTTCCAGTGACATTGCAGCTGTGAGTTCCCTATTGTTGAATTGTCCCTTTATTGAAAGCTGATCCGGCATCTTTGTGAATTGGGCGAGCACAGGCTGCGAGCCAGATGGCAAAATCTTTAATGACCATTTAGAAATTATTGAGGGTGAGCCAGTGTTCCAAACCCGCGATTCAATTGCTATCCCCGTGAATTTGTCTTTTACATCTTCCGCTTCAGGAATAAACACGTTTGCGCCAAGCATAGAGATTGCAAGTTTCGGTTTGTTGGGCGATGGACGAAAAAATAAAAGGCAAATTAGGACAAATGCCGTAAATAATATCCAACCAGCAAAAATCCCCTTCACCCAGGCAGGGTATGGCTGCAGAAACGGTATCAAGCTTGTTAGACTTGCTATAAAACCTTTCAAATTAACCTCCTATGCGGCACAACGCCGGCGGATGAGCCGCGAGCATCGCAAGAAAGAGAGCGCTTCAGCGATCTCTTTCCGAGAAGCGCAGTCGGCTCCATTGCCCTTGATAGGCGGAGCGCGAGCGGAGCCTGTCAAGGACAATGGCGAAGCATCCGCCGGCGATAAGCTGGCCGTGAGCGGAGCGAGCGGTCAGCTTATCGTAAAGATCACCTGCCTCTATGGAGCGCCAGCGGAATAGAGGTCAGGTGGATTGACGGGTTAGGCAAATTACCTTTATTCGTCCTAAATGTTTCACGTTGGCAATTACCAAATTTAATATTTAAGCTGTGACCCTCTTTCCTCCTTCCTCGTCCAGCCCATTGTTAGGTGCTTGTCCTATGCCATTGCTTTTCCATGCTCTTTAATAGCCTCTTGTGCAGCCCTTAACACTTCATCCATTGCATTTGACAAGTTTGGTGCACCGCTTCTTGTCCATCCACGCTGGAATGCCTGAGACAGTAACTGGTTTAGTAATTCTCCGTGTTCATTCTTTATTGTCTCTAAAGTGGTTAGCTGATTCTTGGTAAGTCCTGCACGGAGTACTGTGCTGATGCTCTCGGCAATTAAATTGTTTGCCTTTTTATTGTCTCCAGACTGCATAGCTGCCTCTAATTGTCGTTGCTTCTTTATCGAGGTAAAATTTGCTTTAATGATGCTGAAAAGTCCCATTTGCTCTCCTTACTATAGTCGAAACAGCTTTCTCTCTAACTGTGAAATGCGTTGACCTTTGGCACGGCATTCAGGACATTGATAGAGAAGGCTACCTGCAACTGGAGAATTATATGCTTCCCAAGGGCCGAGCTTTCTTTTGCATGTGACACATTCTGGTTTATTAAGCCATATTGCGATTAAATTCCATGGCGTTACGAGACACACCAATAAGAAAATCAAGAACTGGAAAGGATGCTTCACAATAGGGGTTTGGTCTGCTGCCATGTTGTCCTTTATGTGATTTAGTTTGGCGCCTAGTGTCTGAAATCAGCGGGGCATATTACGCATCCGCTGAATTGTAATAGAAGTCTTTCCAACCATCAAAAACCGTTCTCCTTACAATAGTTAAGTCTTTTTTGGCGCTATTCCTCCCGCACAAAGAATTCCAACAGAATTGTATCTATCGATGGCCTTTTGCTTCTTTAATGGGTCAGACTGGATGTCTCCCATAAGTTTATTAAATGCGTTTTCCAAATCGTGGATAAAGTTCTCCAAATTCACTATGGTTCTACCATCTATTACTTTTCCATGGAGTCCCGGATTGCTATCTTTAAACCAGTAGGATCCACCTTCGGAATAATTGTGCACAAGAGCGCATCTGAGATCCTTGTATAGTTTTGATGGGTTATAAATTGGTGGTAGATAATTAGAGACAAAGTGTTTATAGTCCTGCCTTGTTGCTTTACGCCCGCAGAGAAATCCAGCCATATAGTCGATAAAACAGCTCGCCAGGATAAATGCACCCATTTTTGAGTTGCCAGATGACGCCTTTTTGATGTCAAGAAAAGCCTTATCATAAAGGACATTCTTGATGTAGCCAATGATGTCTTGATTCATTTTTTTTGGTCTAACGAGACTGTCGAAAAACCACTTTGCGAGATGGCTTTCATTCCCGAAAATTG
>CAZUHR010000168.1:0-7371 GCA_964620335.1 uncultured Desulfobacteraceae bacterium | reverse complement strand
TCATCAACTATATATATGGAGTAGGTAATCATGAGGGTCGAAACTATCCCCGATATTGGGTATTGGTTATTTGCTATTGGGTTGGGGAGGCCATTTACCATAATCCAAAACCAAGTATCCAAAAAAAAGAACCTTATACCTAATAACTAATACCTAAAGTCAAACACTTGGTTTTTTGATTGGAATCTCAATTACAAACTCTGCCCCTCCCAATTTACTAGTACACACGGTTAAAGATCCACCGTGGTCGGTTACTATCCTGTGACTGAGACTTAGCCCTATCCCAGTGCTTTCGCTTTTGGTAGTATAAAATGGATCAAATATTTTGTCCTTAAGGGCCGAAGGAACACCGGGACCTGAATCGGAGACCTTTAATATGATATGGCGATTTTCTACGAATGAGACAAGCTCTATCTTCTTTTCACCATCCATATTTTTCATGGCTTCAGCGGCATTGGTGATCAGGTTTAATATAACTTCTTCAATCAGGTTCGGGTCCGCATAGAGCTGTTGCAGGTCCCCGGATAAGTTTTTCTCGAGTTTTATGCCGCTTTTTCTCAAGGTGACCGAACTAAGGCCGATGGCGTCTTCTATGGGTTGATTTATGTCCGCCGAAACCAGCTTGGGTTCACTGGGTTTTGAAAAATCCATGACTCTCCTTATAACGGATTCAATCTTGGCTGAGGCCGAGTGGAGATGTGTAAGAATTCCTTTGACCTTTTCCAAGCTTTCCAGATCATCGTAGATCTTTTCCAGGGTGTCCAGGTATATATTAATGCCTGAAAGTGGATTTCGTATTTCATGGGCAATTCCGGCAGCTACACGGCCCAAGGAACTCATTTTATCCTGAATTCTCAAAAGGTGTTCGAGCTCCTTGGCATTGGTCATGTCCATCATATTAATCAATATCGCATCCCTTCCTTGATATTCTATGGGACTTACCCGACAGTAAACCCATTTCATGTCAAGTTTTTTGCCCTCAGGGTTAGGGGGATAAGACCTGAAATCCAGATCCAGGGTATGAAACTGCCCCGAGGTAACCCCTTGATAGAATTTTTTCACTTTTTCAAGGTCCTCAGGATGGATGATATCAAGATCTGCCAGTATGAATTTCCTGGGTAAAGGACCAAAAAGTCTCTCCTGTTCGGGGTTTTGATAAACGACCCTGTCATCCTGGACAATGGAAATACCGGTGAGGGAATTTTGAACCAGATCCCGGAAACGCTGTTCACTTTCCTTTATAGCCCCTTCTGCTTTTTTGAGTTCGGTGATATCAAGAAAAGATCCCACGCTCCTATCGGTTCCTGGAATCACGGCAAATGTTGTAAAGATATCTTTAACCGTGCCGTATCTATCAATGAATTTAAACTCATAATTCCTTGGGGCGGAATCAGGATCGATTCTCCGGACATAGTGATAGGCTTTCATTCTTAAGAGAGTGTTTTTATCCGCAACAAAGTCTGTCCAGCTTTTCTTTCCCTCTATTTCCTCTTTAGTGTAGCCGGATAGGGTCTCAAACTCCTTGTTCGCCAAGGATATGGTTGTATCGTCTTCAATGATTATTGTCGCGGTTCCGGTAGTTTCAAAAAGAATCCTGTATTTATCTTCCGATTCCCGCGATGCCTCATCTGAGTACTTTTGCTTCTCCATAAGTTCGATATTGTGCTCACTGCTGTGTTCTTTGTTTTTTTGGTTCATAAATTGGCGTCCAAAAAAGATTTGGTTGTAGGGAATTTTTTTGTCTGATTATTTTTAGGATCAAGATTCGATAACCTCAGGTCAATTATTTTGATGACATGATGCGTACTAAATTCCATGG
Organism: uncultured Desulfobacteraceae bacterium; assembly: GCA_964620335.1. Lineage (GTDB taxonomy): Bacteria > Desulfobacterota > DSM-4660 > Desulfatiglandales > Desulfatiglandaceae > JAFDHL01. Next base: position 5,552 of record CAZUHR010000168.1, on the reverse strand, counting down.
ACAGGAAATATTTCTTTCTTGATATAGTCCACCACCCTTTGGGCTTCAATAAAGGCCTTTTCTTTTATCTCTCCTTTTGTTGAATATGGATGGTCGTATAGGCTGCCCACTTCCATTTCCGGCCCGAACATCATTCCCCCGACGAGGCCTGCGAATTCGTCGGCAGGCTCTATGTGATTCAAGATGGACCAGGCTAGGGTCCAGCATCTGGAGGTTCGGTAGAGATCGTAGCCTCCACCCCCAAGGCCGAGAATCTTGGGGCAGAGTTCCGTTATCCCCTTGACAGCCCTCTGGTAGCTGTTATTTGTCAGCTTCAGATGGGTGAGTGGGTCCGATATAAGGGCGTCAGCCCCGAGCTCAGCCACAATCAGCTCCGGCGAATAGGACTTGATAAGAGGAAAGACTACTGCATCTAAGACAAAATTATACACCTCATCGTCGGTTCCCGGCTCCAGGGGCAAGTTGACCGTAAAGCCCCTGCCGTCTCCCTCTCCGATCTCTGTTTCGTAGCCTGACCAGGGGTAAAGGGTCTTGCCGGTTTCATGAAGGGAAATAAGCAGGACCCTCGGGTCTTTATAAAAGGCCTCCTGTACGCCGTTTCCATGGTGGGCGTCCAGGTCAATGTAAACTATCCTTAACCCTGGAGACCTTTGCAATGCATACATAATGGCAATTGCGATATCGTTGATGTAACAGAAACCCTCGGCGTGGTCTGGCATGGCATGATGGAACCCTCCCAGGGGATTAAAGGCAACAAGGGCATCATCCTTGATTAGTTTATCCATGGCTGCATGTGTGCCCCCTGCTACCAATAAAGACCATTCGTAGATACCTGGAATGATAGGGTTGTCTGCGGTACCAAGTCCCCTTTCAAGAATCTCGAGACGCACTTTTCCCGCGCTTGATTCTTCCAGGAGGCGGAGGTATTCAGGCTCGTGAAAAAGTTCGAGAAGAATCGTGTCTATGGCTTTAGGTTCGAGAACTTTCATCCATGGTTGATTCATGACCCCGTAACGCGTGCATAGTTCATATGTCTTTGTGGCCCTCTCAGGTTTGAACGGATGGTCTGGACCGAAATCAAACCAACCCATCTCGTCTGAATAGACAAAGATCGATCCCAGTGATTTAATGTCATGTTGTCCCAAAGGTCGCCTCCTGCAATGGGGTTTTGGGACTAAATCCTAACAGATGGGGGAAAACTGGGTCAATGAAAAATCTTGACATGGCCGGCGAAAGTAAGATCGTTAAGCCATTCTCGGTGAAAATACGATGAGATTGCTTCGTCGCTGACGCTCCTCGCAATGACAACACGGAGTTCTTTGCTGCCATTGCCACCTGCCGGTCAGACGGCAGGCGGGGCGAGTCAAAGCAATTTCATGGCTTTCAAATTTCACCGAGAATTACTGTGGATTCTCCGTTTTTTTTGACTTCCTGGTGGAAATGGTCTAATTAAAATATACTGTCAGGAGACACTGGACCATGTCCTGGATCAATAAAATCAGCCGGCTTTCCAGTCCACAAAAAGAGGGCCTCTATAGGACGCTTATCCCTCCTTCTCTTTTTCATGATTATGGGATTGATCCCCTATCCCTATGTAACCAGGACGGCGAAAAGGTTGTACGCATATTCTCTCCGCGTGGGGACAGAACCTGTCTGGTTGAAATCAAGCTTTTAGGTCAAGAGGATCCCCTTTACTCTATTCAGCTCTCGGATACAAATGATTTTACGCAGATTGAATGGGATTTTCTCATTGTTAATGATCCCGTATCCTCAAGGTTCAAAACAAATGTGGATGAAAAAGGGATAGACACACTATTCGGTTGGGCGTCCAGGAATCTGCCCGAGGAAGAAAAGGCAATGGAAGCGGGCCTCTTTCCCGGTCAGATTACGAAGGGACTGGGTTTGACCCGCGAAGTAATCCGTGTGCTCGATTTTTTCTGCCGGATTTTTGACATAAAGAGTATAAGGTTGGAGGCGCTCTTTTATCATAATGCGATTACCTATGAGAGGCATGACTTCAGCTATTTTGATGGTTACGTCCAGATGAAAAGGATCAATGAGCTGTTTCGACCCGGAGAAAAGCTTTTTAACAAATTGGATGACAGCACACCCTTTCGAAAGCCGGAGTTTGCAAATACCGTCAGGGGCCGTAGCTGGGCTATCCATGACGGAATCCTCGCTGATATAGAGGATGATTTACTTGAAGGAGGATGGGAGTCGCCCGTCATGTATCGAATGGTGGAAAAGCCCAGAGGCATGATAACCTTCCCTGATCCAATATACTAAGCCACGGTTTGCCTTGAAAATGCATAGAGCGCTATTCGGCCAGAGACTTGTCGATGAGCTCAGGCCGAGTCGCTCATGGCCGAGGGCATTGCCTGCAGCAACTCGACTGAACTCGCCGAAGTCTTGGTGCAGGGAGCTTTAATTGCCAGGGGAAGATCGAATCAAAGGTTTACATGCGGGAGAAGCTTGTGTTCTAATAGAAGTATGTTTAAAAGTCGCAATATTTTATTTGCCTATATTCTTAACTTCATGAGAAACGTAAATGCCCATACCGTCTTTCCGTAATCTTAGAATCCGCACAAAGCTCATCATTGTGACCCTTTTTCTGGTGTTACTTCCTTTAATGTGTGTTGCCTATCTGTCCATGGACCGTTTTGGTAAAGCCCTCCGGAATGCTTCAGAGGAAGATCTGGAACACCTAGTCAGGAATATCTACTCTATGTGCAAGGTGCAGGAGGAGATGGTCCAGATGAAAGCTGTCTCTGACCTGAACGTCGCACGTGATATCCTATATCGCCACGGACATAAAATCGATATTGTGCCGGAAAAGACAGTCAACTTCGAAGCTGTTAATCAATTTACCGGTGAACGACTTCCTGTCACAGTACCTTTTTGGAGAGTTGGGAATATCCCCCTGAGCAAAGACACGCGTTTTGTAGATGAAGTCCAGAGCCTCGTGGGAGGGACCTGTACCATTTTCCAGAGGATTGAGGGGGGGCATTTCCTTCGAATCTCCACTAATGTTATAGGCAAGGAAGGAAAAAGGGCGGTCGGGACATTCATTCCTTCGAGTAGTCCAGTGGCAAAGGCGATTCTGGCGGGACGTTCCTACAGAGGACGGGCCTATGTAGTGGATGATTGGTATATCACGGCATATGAGCCCATTAAGGGGGTTAATGGAACCGTCATAGGGGCCCTTTATGTAGGTTTCAAGGAGGAAAAAGCCGGATCCCTCAGGCGCGAGATAAAGAAGATCAAGGTCGGAGATACCGGTTATGTCTATATCATCGACAGCAAAGGCATCCTAAAGGTCCATCCGGCCAAGGAAGGGCAAAAAATCATTGATTCGAGAGATTCGTCAGGTTTTGAATATATCCGACATATGGTTGAGGCTTCCCTGTCTCTGCCAGAGGGCGATGTGGGAACCATTCGTTACCCGTGGATTAATCCGGAACTCGGAGATAAAAAGCCAAGACAGAAGATCAATAAGTACATTTACTTCAAACCGTGGGACTGGATTATAGCAGCGGGTACCTATGAAGAGGAAATCTATCACTCCCTGTACGAAACTGAACGATTCATAGTGATCATGGTTGTTGTAGGTATAGCACTGGTCTTTATCTTGACTTTCACGTTTTCTAAGGTGCTGACGAGACCTATTCAGGAGCTTACGGAGGTAACCACCAAGATGATGGGCGGTGACCTTTCCCAAAGGGTCAGGATACATGGCGCAGATGAAATTGGCCTTATGGGAGTCTCCTTTAACCGAATGATAGTTCAGATCCAGCATCATACGTCCAATTTGGAGAAGATGGTTGAAGCCAGAACCCAGGAACTTAAAGAATCAAGAGAGGAATATCGTGAGCTTTCCCGGTTTCTGAATAGCATACTGGATAGCGCCACCGAATACGGCATTATAGCCCTCGACTTTTACGGAAAGATAACCGAATTCAACAAGGGAGCGGAAAAGCTCTTTGGATGGACAAAGGAGGAGGTACTCAATAAAGAAAATGCGGAGATCACACTACTTCCCGAGGATCGCGAAAGGGGCATGCAGAAAGAGATGTCAAAGCGGTCAAGGATCGAAGGCGTTTGTGAACTGGAGATAGAGCGTGTCAGAAAAAACGGAGAGCGTTTTCCGGCTTTAAGCACCATCACGGCCATCAAGGACCCGTCCGGAAAGACAACGGGCTTTGTGGAAATAGCTCGGGACATTACCGAAAGAAAGGCGCTTGAGAAAGAACTCCGGAAGACAAAAGAGTTTCTTGAAAATATCATGGAGAGCTCTGTTGACGGGATTGTGACAACCGATCTCAAGGGTAAAATAACCTATCTGAACCGTGCCATCGAGGAAATGCTCGGATACATGAAAGAAGATCTTCTGGGGAAGCATATTTCTAGTCTTTATGTAAGGGGCATCCAAGAGGCTAGAGATGTTATGGAACTTTTGAGGGCAGGTGAAAGGGCCGGAAATTACGAGATGGAGGTGAAGGGAAAACAAGATGAGATTTTGTCGATTTTGACCTCGATTTTTCTCGTCCGGGATGAGGACGGCAAGGTTATTGGCACGGCCGGAATCTTCAAAGACATTACCGAACAAAAGCGCCTGGAGGAAAAGCTTAAAGCGGCCCAGGCTCATCTTGTCGAGGCCTCCAAAATGCGAGCCCTCGGGGAGCTCGTTGCCGGCGTTGCCCACGAACTCAACAATCCCCTTATGGCCTCGCAGACTATCCTCCACGTGATACTAAATAATCCACAGAAAGATTGTCCCAACTTGGAGCGGTTGGAGTTAATTCGCAAATGCAACGACCGGATCGAAAAAATCGTTGATCACCTGAGGGAATTCTCAAGGCAGACCAAGCCAGAGTTTCGGAAGCTTGATATCAACATGCCTATTGAGAATGCCCTGATGATCACAGGCCAACAGCTTCTGAATCACAACATCTCGGTCGTGAAAAAATTATCTGAAGATTTGCCTGAGGTCCTGGGGGATTCCAATCAGCTTGAACAGGTATTTCTCAACCTGATTTCCAATGCCAGGGACGCGATGGATGCGGCCGGATGTCAGAAAAAGGAGTTGACTATTCGTTCATACATAAATGAAGATGAAGAGGTTCCCATGGTGGCCGTATCAATAAAGGACACCGGTATAGGGATTCCGGAGAAGAATCTTGACAAGGTCTTTGAACCTTTTTTCAGCACCAAACCTGTGGGCAAAGGGACCGGCTTGGGCCTTTCCCTCTGCTTCGGAATTATAGAGGCCCACGTGGGAAGACTTGAAATCAAGAGTAAGCATTTTAAGGGGACGGAGGTAAAGGTCCTTCTTCCAGTTGCTAAATCGTGAAAGGAGCAAGACGATGGCAAAACGTATTCTAATTGTAGATGATGATGAAATGGTCCGCATAGCCTTAAATGAACTCCTCAGGCCTGAAGGGTATGAGGTCATAATTGTTTCCAGCGGTAAAGAAGCCATTAAAAAAATCGATGAAAACAGCTACGATCTCTTGATGCTCGATATCATCATGCCTGAGATGGATGGCTTTGAG
>CAZUHR010000167.1:2798-7423 GCA_964620335.1 uncultured Desulfobacteraceae bacterium | reverse complement strand
GCCAGGAAGCCCTTGCCCTTGAACAGAGAAAAGCCCCGAATACAAAGATCAAGAAACCGGCAGCAATAAAACGCAATTTCCCTTTTAACAGGAACATGAGTCCGGCCAGGGCAAACATGGGGAATAACAGATAGGCCCCCAGATAATTGGAGTTTCCAATTGTTCCCATTACTGAGCCCTCGGCAATGGCCCACTTAAACAGAACGGATTTACCTGTAAATTGGAGATAGGTGCTCATGGAAACAAGGATCCCGGAAAAGGCAACCACTGCAATAATCCAGAAGGCCCTGCTTTCGTCAATATGAAGGGACACAAAAAAAAAGAATAACAGACAGCTGATATTCATAAGGGCTGCGATTTTCGTAAAATAATAATTGTCCGTATATAAAAAGGATAGGAAGTTTAAAAAGATGAGGATCACGATCCAGATGGGCGATGAAGTATTCGACCTTATAACCGCTTTGCCCTGAAAAAATTCTACAAAGTATATTACCAGAAGCAGGGAAACACCCGTAAAGATGATCAGACTTTTAGGTGTATTAAAGGCATTGTCCAACGTGTTTGGCAGGACCGCAACCGGTACCAATAGGGTCATAATAAATATGATAAGCGTGGACAGATCAAAACCCGGAACTTTTCCTTTTGCCGGATCTTTCGACATCTTCTAATCCTTTCAAATTTTTTATTCCGGCTCCCGAATTCTGCCTGCTCCCGGACCCGTCAGACAAAAGGCGGGCAAGCGGCATACGGGGCAAAACGAAGTAATCACTTAGGACCGCTAAAACCGATAAGATTGCTTCGGCAGACTTCGTCAGCCTCGCAATGACGTGTGAGAAAACCTAAATGCGTAAAGCATTTTCAATGTAAGATTTCTCCTTACAGTCGAAATGACATGTTAATTAAATGTGACTTTTTGCCAGTTTACCAAAAAGTACGCATACCCCTTGTTATTCTGGATTCTGGATTCTGGCTTCTAAAGCTTTTTTACATATACGTATTAACCTGAAGTGTTACTTTCAATAATTTCTCTTTACCCCTGGTTACATGCAATATTTTAATAAGCTTGATATTCAAGAGTTTTTCCGAATACTCAATTTTATGCAGAAGGCTTACGAGCTGTTTTGTGTTTATACCATCCAGATTCATCTCAATACCTACAGGCTTTAATACTCCCTCTTCTTCATGGAATGTCAAGGGTTTCATGTATTGGATCTTGTTATCAATTCCCACCTCACGGGAGACCCCTTCCAGAAATGAGAGCAGTGTGAACTTCTCTCCTCTCTGGGCCAACATTTTTTCCGCTTTCAGCCTGTTGGCCTTGAACGTTTCCCATTTATCTTTCAATTCAATCATGCCGACCAGATCCGCCTCTTTCTTTTCTATGTATGCAATTAATGAATTCTGCCTGGCAATGGCCGGAGATATGATAAACAGATAATAAAGCAGTGCGATGACAAAAATTCCACCAAAAATTGCAAAGGCCATTTCACGTCTATTCAATCTCATCTATTCTTCTCCAAGGCAAAATTAAATATTACGGCTTCCTTCTTCTTATCCATTTTGGCACCCACCAGCCTTACAATCTTAAAATAACCGCTGCCGGTAAGCTTCTGTTTCAATTTATCCACTGTCTCAAAGGAAGCTGTGTGGCCGTGAAGTCTTATTTCATCTTCTTCTATTGACAGGTTTTCTATTTTCACGTCAGGAAAACCGGAAATAGTCCCGGTCAATACCATAAGAACATCAAGTGTTTTCCCCCCGCCGGTCAAACCTTCAAGCCACTTGTATTTGCCGGTTTCTTCTTCAATTTTCCGGCTCATTTGAGCCAATTCCTGGCCCTTGATAATAATTTTTGTTTCGGGAAACGTACTTGAAAAAATCTGTTTGATCTCCTGTTTTAGCTCCGAATGACGCTTTTCATTGATGTATAGCTTCTGGTAAACATTAAATGTGAAAAGAAAAACCAGAAGGAGAATGGCGGAAAACATGAACACAAATGTCTTCTTTAGGTTCACGGAGGTTCTGTTTGTAAATTCCTCTTTTCTCAGATCAAAAACCTTGTCCGGTGGATCTGCCATACTCATTGCAAGACCGAGGGGCACACTCAGTTTTGCCTGTAGTGCCGTATCCACTTGGTTTTTTTTATTCGTTAGTGCATCGAAAGGTCTCCAGATTGACGTTTTTGTATTCGTCACCGCGGCTACCCTGTCTGCCATACCCTGATCAACATCTGAATAACCGGTAAGCAGTATCTCGCTTAGCAGGACGTCAGGCTTTTCCAGCTGGAAAAGTTTAAGGGTATTTGTTAGTTTTTCAAGGTTTTCCCCGTCCTTCGGTAGGGCGCGCATGAAATCCAGCTTGTTTTCACAAATTACTTGAATTACATTTTCATCATGACCGAAATGAAGGATACATACCGCTTTCCCGGCTTCTTCCCGGCTATTCCGTGTATATAAATGAAAAAGGGCAAGATCATCCAGGCTTACAACCTGAGGTTCCAGTTTGGCTCCTGACAACTTGGTCATGTGTTTCGCAAGCAGCTCTTTTTGAACACCGATGGTTGTAATATTATCATCCGGCCCGGACAGCAGGAAATCGACCACTATTTTATCTATAGGATATGGCACATAAGGTTCCATTTGATATTTTATAATTTTTTCAAGTTTCTTCACTTTATCAAATACCAGGGGAATCTGCCGAACAATTGACGAAGACGTGGGAAGGCAGGTGATAAGCATTTCATGTCTAAATCCCTCCTTAGCAAAAAAATCTGTCAATTCCTGGGATATCTGTTCAGGATTTTCTATTTCCCTAAAGGCTATCCGGTCTATTTCCAGGCCCTTTAGTGAGTTGAATACCTGGACAGCCCCGATGTAACTGTCGGTGACTTCCAGTCCGACCACAAGTTTTGGTGCGAAAAATTCTTTGAAGGGATTAAACATAATCAAATAACCTGCCAGCTTATCAATTCTGATTCGTCCCCATTTCTCACCACTACTGCCCTCAGTTGGGCAACCGCCTCACTGCAGCTCGCTTTCATATCTATGGTAAAATAGGAACTTTTTACAGTAATCCTTTCTCTGATTCTGTTGAGAAGTTCGCTGTCGATTGCTGCAACCTTCCCAAGATCATCAACGGATGAAAAGCTTTCCTGACTGCGATAATCAATAATCGACTGTGCAACAGAGTCGTCTATGGCGTCATCAAGGCTCTGAAGGATCTCGATGGAAGCCGTGTTTATATTTATCTGTCCGTTGGAGTAGATCGTAATGTAGTCCAAAAGGCTTTTCTCCGGGTTTTCCCCGAAACGCCTGATATTTTCAATACCTTTAACCATGAAGACCTGCCCGACAGTCAGAAAAGAACCGTTGAAACACTCATAGGGAGGTTCAAGGCTTTGATAGTAATAGGATTCTGCGCCGTCCATGCGCTCAATGTCATCACTGTCGAGCCAGTCCAGAATGGAATTGACATAACTTTCGCTCAAACCCAGAACCGAAAAAAGTCTTGATAGTTGGTCCGCCTTATCTTCATCGATCTCACCATCTTCCTTTTTCAGGGAGTTGATGTTTATTTTGCTATTTTCGTCAGTGATCCTCGCGGTAAGGGAAATTTCTTCCGGGAGTTGTTCGGGAAATGAATCTGCATCAAAAAGGGCCCAGTCCTCTGAAAGGCTGTCCACATCCCTGTCTTCGTCTTCATCAAGAAGTGCCTGAGCGAGATCCACGCCTGATCGTGCGATTTGATAGGCTCGGTAGCCGTCCTTTGAATAACCGGCCAGGCTTAACTCGGTACCCGAATCCTCTGAAAAGGCAAGGGTCAAGCCGGTTAACGTTGCAATGATCAGGAGGGTTATCACAAGGGCGGCACCCTTATTGTCTGAAATAGGATAGTTTTTGCGAAAGTGCATTTTCATCTACTCAGTATTCTGACCTATAATATGTGGTGATTGTTCCATACGCATTTAAACTTCTGTTTTGCCTATCCTTTTTTCCTACCTGCCAATGCCGGGTGTATACTTGTTGTGAACAGGTATTCCCGGGTTTCTTCATCCATAATAGACAATTTTATGGTGATCAATGAGGGGAGTTTTCCTGCATGCTCTCCTCCAGTGCTGTTCCAGTCATCAAATTCATTCCCTTTCTCGTCTTGAAAGATTATATCGAGGCCTGTAACTCTGCTGGCCATTTCATGGCTGAAACCCCCATCAATCAGTTCATCATCCGGAATTCCGTCATCCCTGCGAAACAGCTTAAAACCCTCATTTTCAGAATCCTCCACAATCTGGTATCCCACCTCACAGAGATCCGTTTGCGGGCCCTCACCTCCCAAGGCAAGGTGATTCAGGGTAGTAAAATCAATCCTGTCCGCCGGCTTGCCGTCTAATTCCTGGTTCTTGCCGATCATTCCAAGACGAATTTTTTCATGCGGAGAACTGACATGTATAAGAGCTGATTCCAGATCTTTGGTCATTCTATCAAAGACAATTCGTGTCATCTGGTATATTTTACCCTTTTCACGGGCTACCTGGATAGCCTCTACGGTTGAGGTATAAGTGCCGTAAATAGCACCCATGAGAATCCCGAGTATGGCTATGGATACCAGCACCTCTAATAGGGTAAGGC
>CAZUHR010000167.1:0-2698 GCA_964620335.1 uncultured Desulfobacteraceae bacterium | reverse complement strand
CCCATGAGAATCCCGAGTATGGCTATGGATACCAGCACCTCTAATAGGGTAAGGCCCTTCATAGCTTCTTCCTGTAAAGGTAGGTTGTTACAAGAAATTCATTTTCAGCCTTCCCATCGTCCAGAAAAACCGTGACCCTGACCTTGAAAAGATTTTCAGCATCAGTGATTTCCTCTATTTCTTCCCGGTATCTGAAGTAAGGGTAATCTTCGCCAAAATCCCCTGAAAAGGACCCTACTTCCAACCCTTTTTCGGACTGAATCCGTGAAAGCCTGTCTTGAGCAAGATAATTTGCTATAGTTGTAAACTGTGCTTCCGACTGGAGGTTCAGACTCTGGGCCTGAAGCCGCAATATTGCTAGAAGGGCGATGGTAATCAGTCCCAGGGAAATGACGATTTCAAGGAGGGTAAATCCATTTTTATTCCATTTTCTGATCAATATACTTGTCATAGATCGTTATTTGACCTGTAATGGGGTTAATCTTGAGAGTATACGCCTCATTTCTTTCATTTCTCAGATGAATGATGGAGCTATCAATGCAGCCGTTAGAAAAAAACCTAATTGTGGTTTCACCCTCCTGTGTTTTCCCTTTTGAAGATATGACCACGTCTTCCAGAGTGACTCCTTCCGGCAGCCTTTTTATTGTTTTCAAGTAGCCCTCACGTTCCTCCTGGAACCGGTCCGATAGTTCTCCCTTCTCCGGTATAGGATGAAACGTATAAAGGTAGTTTTCATCCACATTAAGGCCCAGGATTTGCTCTTTGTGCGTAGAGGCTGCCTTACCCCTCAACTGATTAATCTCTCCCATGATCAGGCGTGCAGCAAGCCTCAGATCTCCACCTGAAAGGGAGCCTTCAATTCTGATTGAAATAAGGGTGGAAAAAAGACCTATTATGAGTATGACCACAAGGAATTCGACAAGAGTAAAACCTTTAACTTTATTTTCCCGCGGCAATCCAGTTACTAACGTCGACATCTTCTCCCTCACCACCTTGTTCCCCATCAGCACCATATGACCAAAGGTCGAAATTGGAGTTATGAACACCGGGACTCAAATAAAGGTAATCATTCCCCCACGGGTCCTTGGGCACAACCCCTTTTTCGAGATAACCTCCCTCACGCCATTTACTGGGGATCCGGCCGGTAGAGGGCTTTTCAACGAGGGCACGAAGTCCTTGCTCTGTGGATGGATAATAAGCATTGTCCAGTTTGTATAGCTTAATGGCATTCTCAAGGGTCTGGATATCGAGTTGAGCCTTAAGTGTCCTGGCTTCGCCCGGCCTGTCCATGATCTTGACCGCCACCAGGCTTGCAAGAATTCCCAGGATTGTAATGACTATAAGAATCTCCATAAGCGTAAAGCCCCGCTCCCGCTTACAGGCGCCTCCAATGATTTTAATGAAGTTTTTCATTTTTTATCTCTCTTTCATACTTCAAAGGACAGTAATTGACGCTTTTAAGGCATCCTGTCCATCCTCTTTTCATATATTAGTGAATTCCACTCGTCATATCAAATATCGGCAACAGAATCGCCATGACAATAAAGCCGACAATAACTCCCATCAAAAGGATGATTACCGGTTCGATAATTGAGGTCAAGGACGCTATCGCCGATTCCACATCATCGTCATATAAATCCGCGGCCTTTTCCAACATCTCTTCGAGTTCGCCACTCTGTTCCCCTGCCCTTATAAGTTGTATGACCATTGGGGGGAACATGCCGGATTTTTTCAAAGGATTTGCAAAATCCTCTCCCTCCCCTACAAGCCTGGCCGTATCAGTAATCGCATCTTCCATGATCCGGTTGTCCATCGATGGCTTGGCCGTTTTCAGGGCCTCAACCAGTGGTATCCCGCTCTTGAGCAGGATCGACAAAGTTCTGGTAAAGCGGGCTATTACGGTTTTGTGGTGTAAGCGCCCGAGCAGGGGAAATTTCAGACGGATCCAATCCCAGACCCGATGGCCCCGTTCTGTTTTTGTCCAGAAATAAATCCAGGCGCCGAGTGCAATGATAACCAGACAACCCAGCCACCAGTAATTTTTCATTCCATCGGTAAACCATATAAGCATCCGCGTAGACCATGGCAAGGCAAGTTCCATCCCCCTAAAAATCCCAATAACCTTCGGCATGACAAAGGACATAAGAAAGATCAAAATTACCGTACTTATCATGATCAGGAATATAGGGTAGGTCATCGAGGCCTCAATTTTTTTGGCAAGTTTTAATTTTCTTTCAGTGAAATCGGCTAGGCGCCTCAAAATAATGGCCAGTGCACCGCTCGTCTCTCCCGCCTTAACCATACTGACATAGATATGGCCGAAAATGGCGGGATGTTCGTCCATAGCCACGGATAGCGGGCTTCCTTCGACAACCTTTTCTCTTATCTGGGTAAAGATCTTTTTTAACTGGGGGGTCTCTGTTTGTTCTATCAGGGCATTTAGACAATCAACAAGTGGCAGACTTGATGAAACAAGCGTGGCCAATTGCCTCATGCTGGTGGAAACCACAGCCGGATTAATTCGATGAAGTCTTTTCAGGCTCGAGATAAAGGTGTCGGCCACTGCCTTCCTAGCCGACGTTTTAACCTCTCTGATTTCCATCGGAAAAATCATTTCCTGACTCAATTTGAGCCTGGCAGAGGCTGGCCCGTCGGCGGTTACCATGCCGCTTAACTTTCTCCCCTTCTTATTAAGGGC
>CAZUHR010000166.1:0-7461 GCA_964620335.1 uncultured Desulfobacteraceae bacterium | reverse complement strand
CAGGATATTCGGCCAAGGAAATTATGGAAAAAGGGCATCTCAGCAGTTTTTACAACATTGATGTTGCCAAAGAAAACATGAAAAAAATGCGGAGCGATAAGTATGGACCTGTGGGCAAACTGAATCCGACAAGCATGTCTATAACAAACAAGGACGGTGAACAGATACCGGTCACGCTGTCAGCCTCCATTATTGTCATCAACGGAAAGGAGATTGGTAGTGTTGGCGTATTCACCGATATGCGGGAAATACTCCAAATGCGGAAGGAACTTGAACAGGCACATTTCCAGTTAGTCCAATCGGACAAAATAGCCTCGGTGGGCAGAATGGCTGCGGGCGTCGCTCATGAAATCAACAATCCTTTATCAGGAGTTCTCATGTATGCTGAACTCCTTAAAGAGTCACTTATTGACAGCGACCCCCAGCTTAAAAGCGACATCCAGGAAATCATTGACCAGACCCTCCGCTGCAAAAAAATCGTTGCTGATTTGCTGGAATTCAGCCGGCAATCCATGGGAAAGGCATTTTCATTCAGCTTGGATCAACTGATTACCAAATGCTTGAATCTCCTGGTCAACCAGGCGCTTTTCCAAGATATCCAGGTAAACACCGTGATTGACCCCAATATGCCCCAACTGCACGGCGATATGGGTCAGCTCCAGCAGGTATTCAGCAATCTCTTCATCAACGCCGCTCACGCGATGGAGGGAAAAGGCAGATTGGATATTGAGGCCCGGTTCGATACCTCCAAAAGCCGTTTTATAATCAAGGTTTCCGATACCGGGCCCGGCATACCTGACTCTTATAAGGACAAAATCTTTGACATGTTTTTTACTACCAAGCCCGTAGGAAAGGGAACCGGGCTCGGTTTAAGCATTTCCCAGAACATTATTAGTCTGCACGGCGGCAGCCTGCGATTTGAGTGCCCTCCGGAAGGGGGGACCACCTTTATCGTCGAGCTGCCTTTGGAATCTGGTGAAGCTTCTGTTGAAGAACCTATTTTTATCGGACTGGATGAATAAATAATGGATGAGAAAACAAGAGTTCTGGTTGTTGACGACGAAAAGGTTGTAAGAGATGGCTGCCATCGCGTCTTAAGCGGCAAGGGATATGAGGTAGCCACTGCTGAAAACGGCCAACAGGCCCTTGATCTATTGGCTGCAAATTCTGTGGACTTGATCCTGCTTGACCTGAAAATGCCGGTAATGAGCGGGGAAGAGGTTCTCGAGATAACCCGCACAGACTATAAGGAGATTCCGGTTATCATCATTACTGGCCACGGGACTGTTGATACGGCTGTCGATTGTATGAAAAAGGGGGCCTATGATTTTATTACCAAGCCTTTTCAGATCGATGAATTTCTTTTAACCGTTACCAGGGCCGCTGAAAAGAGAAAGCTGGAACAAAAGGCCATTCAATTCGAAGAGGAAAATATCCGGAACCTGTATGACCTCAACCTTGAAAAGAGCCGCCTTAAAACCATCATCAATCGTATGGCAAACGGAGTTATGGTAACAAACAGGAACCTAGAGATAGTTCTTCACAATCCCGCTTTCATGCGATTATTGGAAATATCCAAAGAAATTGAGAATCCGGCCCCTATTACCGAGATCATGACTTATGAATCCCTTATTGAAACACTCAAACGGATACAGAGAGGAAAGATCTCGGAAAGCGAATCCATCTCCCAAGAGATAAACACAGGGAAAAATGTATTAAGGGCCATTTCTGCCCCTGCCCTCGGACCGGACAAAAACATCGTGGGAACTGTGACTGTTCTTGAAGATATTACGGCATTCAAGCAACTCGACCAGATGAAATCCGACTTTGTCAATATGGTCGCACACGAACTCCGCAGTCCCCTTGTTTCCATTAGACAGATAAACAGCGTTCTTCTGGAGGGGCTCGCGGGACCGCTTAAAGAGAAACAACAGGACTTTGTTGACAGGGGGAAAAAAAAGATAGATGCACTGCTGGAGCTTATTAATGACCTGCTTGACGTAGCCAAGATCGAAGCCGGCCAATATGTCCAGCGCCGGATACCTACAGATATCGGCAAAATTATTGAAGAAACCGTATCACTTATGAGGCCAAGGGCGGAGGAACAGGGCATTACCCTCACCCATTCCTGCCGGGACCTTAAACCGGTACAGGCGGACCCAAAGAATATGGAGGAAATTTTTAATAATCTTATAAGCAATGCCATCAATTATTCTCCGGAGGGAGGCCATGTTACGGTAACCGCGCAAGGGCTTGGAGAATATATGGAGATAAAGGTCCAAGATACCGGAGTAGGAATACCTCCAGAAGAACTTTCAAAAATCTTTGACAAGTTTTATAGGGTCAAGAGCCCGAAAACCCGCCAGGTTATTGGCACCGGATTGGGGCTTGCTATTGTTAAAGGGATTGTTGAGGCCCATCAAGGAACAGTTGACGTGGAAAGCACCGTGGATAAAGGCACCACATTCAGGGTACTTCTGCCTGTGATCGCTGATTAGTTAATCGTTAACTTAAAGTTGATCAATCAACGCTCACAACCTTAAATACGCAACTTTTAAATTTCACTAGTCAGCGTTAACTAAGTATGAACAAAAAAAATGACAAGCAACATGCCCTTATAGTTGACGACGAGGCCGTTATTAGAAAAGGAATTTCCAGGGCCCTTCGCAGCAGGGGAATAACAACGGAATCAGCAGAAAGCGGCAGGGAGGCGCTCGAGCTTATGCGGGAGCACCACTTTGACCTCGTGCTGTTAGATATACGCATGCCTGATATGGATGGTATCATTTTGCTCAAACAGATACGTTCACGATATCCCGAAACAAATGTTATTATGATCACAGGCTACCCCGCCATTGATTCTGCTGTGGACTGTATCAAACTTGGTGCCCTGGACTACCTGGTCAAGCCCTTCCAACTCAACGAACTTGAGAAGTCCTTAGAAAATATCGTTCCGATTAAGTCTACCAGCCCCGAATCCCCGGTAAATTGTAATGGACTAAAAATTGATTCCGAAAAGGATCTCATTGTCGGGCAAAGCCGCCCAATGAAAAGTATATTTAAAAAAACACTCAGAGTTGCCCCCACTGACAGCACGGTTCTGATAACCGGTGAATCCGGCACAGGCAAGGAGCTTATTGCCCGCGCCATTCACTCCCACAGTAGTCGCAAAGACAATAAATTCGTGGCCGTGGATTGTTCGTCTCTTGTGGAAACATTGCTTGAAAGCGAGCTCTTTGGACATGTCAAGGGTTCTTTTACCGGCGCCCATCAAACCAAACACGGGTTTTTTGAACTCGCGAACCATGGCACCTTCTTTTTTGATGAAATCACGAATCTGAGTTTGAAAATTCAGGCCAAGCTCCTCAGGGTTATTCAGGAACGTGAATTCATGAAGGTGGGGGATCAAAAAAAAATCAAGTTGGATATTCGGATCATATCTGCATCCAATAAAAACCTTGAGGAGTCAATACGAAATGGCGATATTAGAGAGGATCTATATTATCGACTGAGTGTAGTACCAATTCACCTTCCTCCTTTGAGAAAAAGAAAAGAAGACATACCTCTTCTTGCCAATCACTTTCTCGAGAAATTCAGCCGCAAAATTAAAAAACCTGTGCCCGAGGTTTCTCCAGAGGCAATGGAAATCCTTCAAGACTATGCCTGGCCTGGAAATGTTAGAGAACTTGAGCATACTATTGAACGAATCCTTATCCTTGAAGACAGCGAAGTTATAAGGGCCAGGGACCTGCCTTCCTTTGTCACCGAAAGGCAGGACGAATTTAAGATGTTTTCCGAAGAGCCCTTCAGCCTTAAGGAACTGGAGAAAAAATACATCCGTTTTGTGCTCAAGCGGACAAAAGGTAAAAAGACAGAAGCAGCTGATATCCTTGGCATAAACCGCAAGACCCTTAACCTCAAGATAAAAAAGTACTCCCTATATTAAATGGGATCTATAGGCCTCGGCTCAAGAAGACCGGAGGGAGGGCCGCTCGGCAATGTAGGAGTGGATGCAGGCTTAAGAAGAGTGACATACCGAGCCTTTGACCAGCAGCTCCAGAACCCCACCTTAAGGACAGGCCTCTATTCAAGGGTAATTTTGTAACATTTGCTACATATTGTCTCTTTTCTTAAATTTACTGTCCTGGCAGTATGTTATGCCCTTTCATGCATTATTATTGTTACAAAATGCCCCACTTGCATATTTACTAAAGGAAATTTATTATAAGTGATTAGCAGATTTTCCAAATTAGTATACCCGCACACAAAAATTTTCGAATAGATAAAACAAACAATATCATTAAGTTACAACAAGGCAAAATATAACCCGATTTAGAGGCATGATATTTCAGTTTGTTAAAACAATAAGTTACGGTGAAAAGCCGGCATAGACCGAACAGGGCAAAATAAAATCAGAATATGAAAAAAATGCCTAAATAAATGTAACAGGCATGAAGTTTGCTAAGGGATATAAGAGCCAACAGGAGTTTTTTCATAAATAAATATCTGAAAGACATCAAAAAGCCCGGTATTCCATGAGGAGCGATATAACCATCATTATTGCTGAGCCGGCTGAGGTTCTTGCATCCGAATTGCGTTCTTTCTTTGCTGAGAAGGCTTTTACCATAATCCATGCAAACACCCTGAAGGATACGCTCCTAACATTGCAGAGCCAAAAGGCTGATGTCCTTCTGCTTGACGCAGATCTTCTGGAGGAAGATTGTGCCTTTATCTCAATCATCAAAGGCATTGAAGAAGACCTTCCCATTATCATCTGCGCTGAAACCAATACCCCCGAATTAGAAAGCAGCATCCGGCAGCAAGGGATATTCTTTTATCATATTAAATCCTTTGGAACCCAGGATCTGGAAATGGCTATATCCAATGCCATTTATAAGCTATCCCATTAGCCTTGGAGGATCATACTATGTCGTTAGAGTCCAAGATTGAGTCAGGTGAATTTGTTGTATTAGGAGAATTCGAACCGCCTAAAGGGGCTGATTTCTCCTATCTTCTAAAAAATGCCAAGCAGATCAAAGGGCGTGTAGATGCACTTGTAGTTCCCGAAATGGGCAATGCCGTAATGAAAGCCAGTTCTTTAGGCGGATGTGCCTTTTTACAACTACACGGCATCGAAACTGTGTTTCAGGCCTGCTGTAGAGACCGTAATCGCCTGGCCCTCCAGGCCGACATCCTCTCTGCCGGGGCCCTTGGCATACTCAATTTGATGGCAATATCCGGTGAAGACATCACCCACGGAGATCAACCCCAGGCAAGGCTTGTAAACGATTTGGATCTGATTCAGCTGCTTGAAACCATTCAAAAACTCCAAAACGGCAAAGACATGGCCGGCGTAGAACTTAATGGAGCGCCCAAATTCTGTGTAGGTTCGACCGTTAATGCAGGCGCTATCGGGGGAGTCCTCGACATAGAGATAGAAAACCTCCAGAAGATGATTGGCTCAGGGGTCAAGTTTCTTATTACCACACCGGTATTCGATCTTCATCGCTTCCAGCAGTTCGTAAAGCATATAGACACCGGCAAAGTGGCGATAATACCCACGGTCCTCCTGCTGAAATCGGCAGGCATGGCGCGTTATATTGATAGGAATATAAAAAGCATAACCATCCCTAAAGAAATAATCCGTGACATTCAAAAAGCTCCGGACAAGTTGACCCATTGCATTAAGCTCACAGCGGAAATCATAGTCCATTTAAAAGAGATGGGGATGGCGGGAGTAATGATCTCAACCATTGGCTGGGAGGACAAGCTCCCGCAGGTTCTGGATGCAGCAAAACTTTAACCCCTGAACAGAAAGGAAACAGAGTGATGCCCAATAGCAAATCCGACGACCTGTCCGGGTCCATTATGGTCGTGGGGGGAGGGATTGCTGGTATGCAATCCGCTCTTGACCTCGCAGAGTCTGGTTATTACGTATATCTTCTTGAAAAATCCTCGGCCATTGGTGGCTTAATGTCTCAACTGGACAAGACGTTTCCCACTAATGACTGTGCCATGTGAATTATCTCGCCCAAACTGGTCGAGGTCGGCCGGCACCTGAATATAGAACTTCTGACCAATACAGAACTTTTGGACATAAAAGGTAAGGTGGGTCATTTTAACGCGCGTGTGTTACAAAAACCACGCTATATCGACCTCAGCAAATGTACCGCTTGTGGAGAATGCGCAAAGGTTTGTCCCGTTGAATTAAGCAACGAATATGATGAGGGGCTCTCCAACAGAAAAGCCGCTCATAAGCTTTATGCCCAGGCCATACCAAGTGCCTATGCAATTCAGAAAACAGATAAGGCCCCCTGTAGTTTGGCCTGTCCTGCGGGCCTGAACGTCCAGGGATACGTCCAGATGGTCGGCCAAGGAAAATACGAAGAAGCCCTCAAAATTATCATGGAAGACCTGCCCCTGCCCGGCGTACTCGGTAGGATTTGTCCGCACGGTTGCGAGGATGCATGCCGCCGGTGTGAAGTTGATGATCCGGTAGCCATCCGGGACCTCAAGCGTCTTGCTGCGGATCAATTTGATCCCCGCAATATTAAGGTTGAATGTCTGCCACCAAGGGAAGAGAAGGTTGCCATTGTTGGTTCCGGACCTGCGGGGCTTTCCGCCGCCTACCACTTAGCGCGCAAAGGAGTTCTTTCCACGATTTTTGAGTCTCTGCCTGAAGCAGGTGGCATGCTGCGGGTGGGAATTCCAGACCATCGCCTTCCCAGGGAAATACTTGACCGTGAGATAGAGCTGATTACCAACCTCGGAGTAGAGATAAAGGTTAATATGCCCCTTGGTCCGCAATTGACTGTAGATGACCTGTTCAAAGAAGGCTATAAGGCGGTGTATCTGGCCATCGGGGCACACAAGGGAATCGAGCTGGGCATCCCGGGTGAGAAGGCCAAAGGCGTCCGCCAGGGAGTGGATTTTCTAAGAGAATTGAATCTGACCGGAAAAACATCTGTGGGGAAGAAGCTAGGTATCATCGGTGGTGGAAACGTGGCAATAGACGTTTCCCGCTCGGCGGTCCGCTTGGGTGCCGAGGAAGTCAACATCATATATCGTCGAACTCGTGCCGAGATGCCTGCCTGGGAAGAGGAGATCCACGCAGCAGAAGCAGAAGGAGTCAAAATCACCTATCTTGCTGCCCCCCAGGAGGTGCTTATCCATGACGGAAAGATTGTGGGTATACGGTGTATCCGGATGGAGCTTGGAGGAACAGATTCATCCGGCAGAAGAAGGCCTGTCCCTATCCCTGGCACCGAATATGAGATTGAGATTGATCAGCTTATTCCGGCCATTGGTCAGAGACCGGATCTTTCAGCTCTTGAGGATATAAAAGGCTTGACTTTCTCACGCTGGGGGACCGCCGAGGCAGATCCCATAACTTATGCAACTGAACGCGAGGGTGTTTTTGCCGGTGGCGATCTGCAAACAGGCCCCTGGGTAGCCATTGGA
>CAZUHR010000165.1:0-7480 GCA_964620335.1 uncultured Desulfobacteraceae bacterium | reverse complement strand
CAGGCAAAGCAATAGCGGCCTTGGAGTTTTTCAATACTAACTTTTTTTCCTACTGACATACACTTCTCCCCATTTTAACTAATTTCTGCCAGTACGGTAAACCAGGTCATGTCATGGTCCCACTCACGTATGACGTTTATATGAATTCTATCCAGCTGTGCCCTGACCTCCCGGGCCTGGCTCCTCATCAATCCTGAAATAATAAGCCTGTCTCTTTGGCGAAATTCCCTTCTTACAAGCAGCTCTTGGATCACGTCATAGTGGATATTAGCAACCACCAGATCCGCAACCTCATTAAAAAAACTCACCGCAGGTCCTTTAGCAACCTGTATTTTTTCTTTCAGTTTATTGAGTCCAATATTCCTCTCCGCAGTTTTAACACACAAAGGGTTAAGGTCAATGGCCAATACCTCCACAGCACCGAGAAGAACAGCGGCCACCGCTAAAATACCCGTTCCGGTTCCAAAATCCAGCACCCGATCAAAAGGTCTTTTCCTTGCGGCGTAGGCGAGGGCCCTCAGACAGTCTCGCGTCGTGGGATGCAGGCCGTTGCCGAAAACAACCCCTGGATCGAGTATAATCCGATTTGATCCCTCACCGGGGTCCAACTCCTCCCACGGCGGAATAATCACAAAATTTTCGACCTCGATCCTATCCAGCCTTCCCCCCTGCCACTGCTCATAAGTAAAGTGGTAGTTATCAATCAACTCAAGCTCCGGATACTTATTTAACATACGGCCTAATATCTCATCGGCAGGGCTTGCAAAAAAAAGAAAAGAGCTGTCATCCTCTATCCAGTTCCCGAGAAAGGCTTCACCCAGGCCAACCTCATGATTTTTCTTGAGCACCCCTTTAAATAGATAAATGTAAAGGTCCTGGTAGGGTTTGTCACCTTCCATTTTCTCTCACCTGCTTTTTGAGTATCCACCCACAGGCTTATAATACCTGCAAAACATATTTAAACCAGTAGAACTGGTGTTATGAGGAAGGCCCCTAAAAGAGGCTATCAAACAACGGCTTCTTTTTCTCCAGATGAAAATTCGAATATCAAAGCACTAAATTCGAAACAATACCAAATTACACAAACTCAAATGACCAAAACACTCTTTTCATGGGCTTTATGCTGAGCAAACTTATCTTAAGTTTTGAACATTTGGACATTTTGATTTCGGATTTGTTTCGGATTTCGATATTCGGATTTAGAAATTTTTTTCTTTATCAAAACACCTGAAACGGTAGAACCTTTTCACTTCTCACCGATAGAGCCGGTGGATTAATTAGGATTTGAGGAACCCTCTAATAAACGGGCGGTCATTTCCAGACTATTCTGTTGATTTATCATTTCCAAGGCGGCTTTTACCCTTTGCTGTATCAGATCATTTGACAGGCATCTCTTAATAGCTACGGCAAGTTTTTTGGACGTTAGCTTGGATCGCCATACGGGTTTTGGTCCCAGATGTGACTGATACACCTGATGTCCCCAATAATATTGATCAAGAATGTGGGGAACTATGATTTGAGGCACCCCGCTGATGGCACCGGCTGCTGTGGTTCCGGCTCCGCCGTGATGGATCAAGGCTGCCATATGGGGGAAGAGTTTTAAATGAGGATATCTCTTAATAAAAAAGACATCATCTGAACTGGAAAATTCTGAGGGCTCATCCCAAAATTTGCTAATGACCACTCTTTGGCCGGCTGATCGCGCTGCATGGACAATAATTGGAATATTGGCAGCCTGATCCATCTTCGGCATGCTTCCAAAACCCGCATAGATAGGGGGTGACCCAGCACTTAAGAATGCTTCCAATTCCGGCAAGTGTTTACCCGGCTGGTCTAAATGCATATAGCCGGTCTGAGTATAGGCAAGCTTAACGTCCTGAGGGACCTCTGCAACTGCTTTGTCGGAAGCTACAATGACGTGTTTGCCCAAAATATGAAACCAGGCATCATCAACCGGCTTTAGTCCGAGCTGCCTGCGCTTCTTGTTAATCAACCAAGTAAGGTTGAACCGATCAAGCAGCCTGACAATGTGCCAGGTCATTCTATTATACCATTTGGGAAGCCCATGATGTTTAAAGGCCATAAAAGGATGTTGGCCTGAAGGCAAAAGCTGTGGTGTAAATGCGATAAAACGGTATTCAATTCCCATGGACTCGGCCACAGATGACAAAGCGAATACCAAAGAAGCGCCGACTACAAGATCTGCGCCGGCAATGATTCTTGAAAATATGTCGAACTGGGAAATAAGTTCTTTACGTATATAATGAACAAAGCGAAAAGCGGAATGAAACGAATGGGCATCTTTCATACCATCTATGAAAGCTGTGACATCGCCACCCAGAGGATGAAAGGGGCATTTATGTTGCTCTACCCACTTCGCCCTTTCGGGGGGTGCGGCCAAAAGAACATCGTGCCCGGCCGATTTAAGAGACAAGGAAAGGGCCAACATCGGCTGAACATCACCTCGAGACCCAAAAGTTGCTAGAACGATTTTCATTTATTGCTCCAGAATACCAAGTACACCTATTTCCAAGTCGCCCGGGGCCGATTGCGGATGGGAATTCGGTGGTATTTGAATTTAGGATGACCTATCATGATCGCTCCAAAAGCGAGGTGATCCGAGGGCAGACCCAGCGCCTCGAATAAAGGCGCATAGGCATTCACCGCTTTGTAAAAATAACCACCCCAACAGGCTCCCAGACCAATGCTTGTTGCGTATAAATCAAGAAGGCTGAGGGCCAGCGCGCAATCCTCGGACCCGAACCCCCAGTTCTTATCAGCATGGGCGACTATAACATGGGGGGCACCCCGGCAAATGCTCTCATAGCCTTTATCCCAGGCTACCACATTCCTTGTGAACCCCATTAATTCGGCCGCTTCCGGACTTTTCTGTATAATAATGCGCATCCAGTCGATAACCATACCGGCCAATCGTCGAACCTCATGAGGCTCCTGAACAACCACCCAATGCCAGGGTTGCTGGTTTTTGGCCGATGGGGCACAGCAAGCTATTTCCAGGAGTTTTTCCAAAATATTTCGCGGAACCGTCTTTTCCTTGAAAACCCGGATGGAGCGCCGACCGCATAAAAACTGTTCAGCCTGTTCAACTGTCACCGACAATTCCTGCTTGATGGATACACAGTCTTCGGGGCCAAGCCAATCGAGACTCAATGCCCCGGTGGGGCAGACACATACACAATGACCGCATTTCAAACAGTAATCATTAAACTCCGGTGCCGGAATCGGATAGTTCCCCTCAGGGTCCATCAGGATTACAAGGGCGGGACATTCAGCCACACAGATACTGTCCTGATTACACTTTTCTTGATCTATGGTAATAAAGCCCATTGTTCACTCCTTTCCAAATCACAATTTTTCTGGCCTCAATTATCTGCGTTTTATTGCAGTTAGGCTGGCAAATTTTTTATGTTGCTACACTAGATACTTTTCAATCCTCACCTATTGGATCAGGACAATCATCCCGAAAAAGACAGTCATGACAATAGCTGCCAATCCAGAACTTATCAAACAATTCCTGTAGCCTTTTTACCATTCTTGGGTCTTTAGATGTAATACCGAGCTCAAAATTACGATTTCTTTCGCTTTTTGCACCCAAGCCCGCCCCTGTAAAATTAGCTGAACCAAGATAAGCAAAATGCCCGTCTACTATGACTATCTTCCAGTGGCAACGTTGACAGATTTGTAGTTCCAATGCCCCGAAAGTCAAACGGTTAAAACGTTCAAGAGTGGCTCGAAAAGGCCGTGACGGTAAATCACTATGGACAATTCGAAAGGAAACTCCCCTTTCCGCCATTTGATCGAAAATTTCTAAAATGGGTCTGAAGCCCCGAGCCATCCGAACGTGCATATCTTTTAGATTGGCAGTAGCTATCCATACGTACTGTTCGGCACATAAGACAGCATCCTGGATAACATGCTGATGCAGTTGATTACCGGTTAGCAATTCAATGTCAGGGGAAAAAGGCATGAAGAATATCCTTACTCCCTGTTGCGAGGAATAATCGGCAGTTCAATGAATGATGCATGAACAGAATTTCTAAAAATATTAACCTCCGGAGCAGGATTTAATGCAGGAGTTTTAAAGTTATCGGCATCAACACAGGTAATCGAGACCCGTATACGGCTGCCTTTGCGAAATAATTTCGAAGTGGGCAAAAGGTCGAAAATTATTTTAACCGGTTCTCCTGAAGGCAGGGGTTTAACATCTTCTTTAAAACCTCTGTGGAACGGGAGCCCTAGGTTGTTGAACGGTGCTTCGCAAGTCGAACGATTTGAAGCCCGAAGGCATCCTTCTGTTATATATGTGGACCTCCCCTTGCTACCAACCTCTTCGAGATAGACAAAAAAGTCAATGTCCTCAGCCCGGGTGGTAAATATCAGATGAACGGTCGGGTGTCCTGTGACCTCTATATCATTTTCGAGCGGAAGGGTAGTATAAGTAACCGCCTTTATATCATTTGGTCTCATATCGGGATAATCTATTTCTTGAAGGATACTGCTCCATCTGCATTTAGTGCCCGATGTTGTAGAATAATTTATTAAATACGAATCAAAACCTTCTGTAGCCCGAGGCTGTTCAGTGGTAAGCAGGCCTTTATTTTTAGAACCCGAATTCTCAGTACTTCCGGGAGAAAAGTGGAATCGGGTTCTCCTTTCATTCCTGAGAGGCCACTCCCGGGAAATCCGCCATAAATTATTGTTAGGTTCGTCCATTACAGAATAGTGAACTGCAGGCTCATCCATAATTCCATTATCAATTCCTTTGAGCCAGTAATCAAACCATCTGTGGGCTTCGGCTCCCGAATCAAAACCTTTTTTCTTTTTGAGTGCATAGTGGCTCAATGGGGCTATATAAAGCTTTCGGTTACCTGTCAAATTGTTGTGCCATAGAGTTGCATCACGTGTGAATATATCAAACCATCCAGTAGCATTGTAGATCGCAACGTTTGATTTGTTTATCTGATTCAGCAGGGTATAAAGCCCTAAGTCTTCCCAATATCTATCACCTTTTGGAAAAAAGCTTTCGCTGTCCCTGTAAGGGGCTTTTTCAAGGGACTTTGCTGCGCCTTCAGAAAGTGTGACGGTTTTTCTCCTATCTCTTAAAATTCTTTCAAGGATTGCTCCGTTTTTGTCACTTTCAACAGGAACAGCCATTTTCTCAAGCAAACCGGTTGCTATAGAGAACATCTTGGTAAAAGTAGTATTGAAAATTCCCCCGGGATAAACAACCGCATTATAAAGATCAAAGCTTGAAGAGGTTGGAAAAATTGCTTTGAGATGAGAATTTCCCGTACTAGCTGCGGCGTATTGAGCTTGAGCAAGAGAAGATGCTCCAAACATCCCGATTTTTCCGTTCGACCAGGATTGAGTTGCAATCCAGTTCAGTACGTCATCGGCGTCTTCTGCCATAAATTTGAATATGGGATTCATGAGCCCCTCAGAAGCTCCCGTGCCCCTTACCTCTACCACTACTACTGCATATCCATGCCTCAACATCCTTTTTACCCATTTATTCATAAAAGCCTGGTCGAAGATATTCCCCTTTTCGGTCAGCTTTGCCCTAAGCCAGATAAATGCCTTTTTAATGGGATTAAGGGGAAGGATCTCATTATCAACCACCTTGCCGTCTTTCACCATATTATACGCACGTAAATAAGTTGTATAACTGAAGAGAACAGGCAGAGGATTCTTTTCGGCAATACCATCCCTTGCTGGAAGAAGCAGATCATATGCCAGCTTCGTGCCATCGGAAAGTGAGAGATAATCTGAACAGCGCACATAGCCGTCGCAAACCTCTGCCGAATAGCCCCGGTATTCGCCGAAACGCGAAACTCTTTCTATCCTGGACTGCGTATTATGAAAGAAAAAAAATGCGGCTACCGCGATTGCGACAATAATAACCAGCGTCATCGTAATTGCTTTGACCATAGCTCCATCCGCTCATAGAATTGCTTTGTGTTAAACAGCGCCAAACCCTCAAATGAAAAGAAAATCTTTAGCGCCTTGAAAGGCAAAAATTCTTAAAGTCAAGAAAACCGCTTTCAGAACCACCTTGGAATTTCCCCTTTAAACTATTTGCAGCCACAAATACAGTCAAGAGAATTGTAATGGCCGGCCTTTTTGCCTTGGCCTGAGACGAAAAAGTGATGATTATTTGCCGTACGTTTGAGCCTTCTGAACAAGAATTGCCTAATCATTTCTCTTTTATGTTATTCTCGTGGATCACCCTATTCTTGCTGCTAATTTGGGTGATAAGAGCTCAAGGCCGAAACTAGAATTGCTGCATTAGGAGGTGTCTTCTCTCAAAAAAGGGAAAAGATTGATAGAAAAAAAATTGCTTGACATCCACGGGAAAAATGTATTTAAAATTTAAACTATAAAAACGACCGTCCGGCAGGTAGGATTTATGAAGAAAATTAATAAAACAAACAAAATGGAGGAAATTTATGATACAGCTTTAAAATTGTTTGTCGCCGACGGCTATGACCAAACTCCCCTTTCACGTATCGCCAAGGCCTTGGGGCTTTCCAAGGCCGGTTTATACCACTATTTCAGCAGCAAAGAAGACCTGCTTTTTTTCATCCACGACTGGCATCTAAAAAATAATTTGATACCGATGCTTGATGCTGCAGAAAGAATCCCGGATCCTGAGGAAAGGATCGCCTTTTTCATAAATAGCTACACTAAAAAATTAATGGCCGCTGATGCCGCAACCAGGGTACTCGTCCACGAAAACAGGAGGCTAAAACCAGCACACCAGGAAAAAATAAAAAGCGTCTGGAGAAGAGTGCTTAATCTCATTCGGGATGCCTTTTCAGAAATGGAAGCTATGGGTAAGATCAGGAGAACAAATAAGACCTTCGCCGCCTTTGCCGCACTGGGGATGTGCAGTTGGACCTTTTATTGGTTTGACTATGATCGTAAACAATCGGCTCAGGAACTTGCGGATACATATGTTCAGATCTTATTGAAAGGTCTCAAAAAAGAGTGCTGATGGGGGTTTAAGGGTTTTGCTCCACCTTGGAGCATGATCTTTCTGTCTAAATCATCAATTCCAATATTATTTGAATACGTAAGGGGATATTTGAGAGTTTTTATCGGGCATAAAATTTGCCGTGCGGCAGGTCGTTCTTCCTTTGTCATATCGGACACTCCCCCTATTCAATGAAGTGACCATAGTAGAACATCGCCGCTTGGGAAAGAGAGTTGCATTTAAGCTTGCAAGCTTTGTAACCGAAAAAGGCACAAAAAAAGCCATGTTTGCACCCCTTGCAGGAAAAACGAAACCCCAATCTCACATTTCATAATTAATGGAGGATTAGGATATGCCATTTCAAGATTTGCGGGAATTTTTACAGATATTGCAAAAATAAAATAGTAAAAGACACGGGAGCGGCGATTAAGCGAATAAAAAACGTTATTGCTCCCGTTCATGCGAAACAGAGAAATCACAAGACCC
>CAZUHR010000164.1:0-7485 GCA_964620335.1 uncultured Desulfobacteraceae bacterium | reverse complement strand
CATACGCTACCGTGCCTCCTACCTGGATGTTCTTCTTCGCAAGAAGGGTAACCGCCCTTGTTGCCGCGGCCTGGGCCTGCGATATGGATTCATCAACCGGTTTTGGTGCATGTGCGAGTCCACAGATAAATATACCGTCTGTTGCACAGTCAACAGGTCGAAGTTTGACATGGGCCTCCATAAAAAAGCCATCGTCATTTTGTGTTAACTTGTACATCTGTGCCAGCGGATTTTCCTTATCAGGAACGATGGCAGTGGCAAGAACCAAAAGATCCGGACGTATCTCCATTTTTCGCCTGATTGCCGAATCCGTGAAGGTTACCTGGAGGTCGTCTCCGTCTTTATTGACATTCAGTTCCTTGTCAAAGTCGTAGCGGATAAAAAGGATACCCTTGGACCTGGCTTCACGGTATAGATCTTCGCGCAAACCATAACTTCGCATATCCCGGTAAAGGATAAAGATATCCATTCCCGGGTTGAGTTCCTTGAGTTTTAGGGCGCTTTTAATGGAGTGGGTGCAGCAGACCTTTGAACAATAGGGACGCTCTTCTATGCGGGAACCTACACATTGGATAAATACCGCGCATTTTATGTCCCTCAGGGAGCCGTCGTCTTGTATGAATTTTTGATCGAGTTCCAAGCCGGTCAGAATACGTTTATCATGGCCGTATAGATATTGGTCGGGCTTGTATTCCGAGGCGCCTGATGCAAGAATGGCAACACCATGCTCCAAGACTTCTTCATTGCCTTCCTTTTCCACGGTTGTTTTAAAATTACCGACAAAACCGTCAACTTTCTTTATTTTTGTATTTAGAAAAACGTCTATCTTCTGGTCGCATAGGACATCGTCAATCATTTTCGTCAAGTATGACTGGATATCCTCACCTCGCCAGGTTTCATGGAGGTTTCGCGCCTGACCTCCCAGGCTTTCTTCTTTTTCAATAATATATGTATGATACCCCTGTTCGGAAAGGGTTTTTGCCGCTGCCATCCCGGAAATGCCGCCCCCGATGACAAGGGCCGACTGGTTGATGTCTATTGACGGTTCCGGCAATGGTTCGAGCAAATTGACCTTGGAAACGGCCATTCGTACCAGGTCTTTAGCCTTGTTCGTGGCGGCCTCAGGATTTTCATTATGGACCCAGGAACACTGGTTGCGGATATTTGCCATCTCAAAAAGGTATTTGTTGATCCCGGCATTTGTCACTGTTTCCTGAAAGAGCGATTCGTGAGTTTTGGGAGAACAGGACGCGACCACCACCCTGTTCAAATGTTTTTCCTTGATAATTTTTGTCATGCTATCCTGTGTATCCTGGGAACAGCTGAACATATTTTCTTCTGCGAAAACAACTCCCGGCAAAGTCCTGGCAAACTCCACAACAGCAGGGACATCGACGACACCGGCAATATTGGTTCCGCACCGGCATACAAATATGCCTGTACGCGGTGGCTCGCCTCTGATATCGATTTCTTTTGGTATTTCTTTGGTCTTGGTCAGGCTCCACCGGGAATCGCCAAGACGGCTGCCTGCAACGCCTGCAGCCGCGCTTGATTCGATCACAGATGAAGGGATGTCTTTCGGAGCTTCAAAAGCACCGCACACAAAAATACCCGGAGCAGAGGTTTGAACCGGCTCAAAACTTGTTGTGGACGCGAACCCATATTGATCGAGTTCAACATTTAATTTATGTGCCAGATCGACAGCCTCTTTGCTCGCACCGAGACCAACAGAGAGTACCACCATATCGAATTCATCTTCCACCCTCCTGCCTGTCTCGTCAATATAGCGGATCAGCTGCCTGCCATTATCAGCAACGGGAACGATATTGGTAATTTTGGATTTTATGAAACGTATACCGGATTCGTCTTTACCCCTGTTGTAATATCTCTCAAAATCTTTACCGTGCGTGCGGATGTCCATGTAAAAAACAGCGGTGTCTAAGAAGTGCTTGCAATGCTCTTTGGCAAGCATTGCCTCTTTAATTGCATATGTACAACAAACCGATGAACAATAATTTCTGGCCCCCAGGTGCGTATCTCTGGATCCGATACACTGGAGCCAGGCGATTTTTTCTGGCTCTTTTTCATCGGACGGCCTGACCAAGTGTCCTCCGTACGGACCGGAGGAGGAAAGCATACGCTCGAACTCCAGGCTGGTTACTATATTGGGAGATTTCCCATAACCATAGACATCATGTGTTGCCGGATCATAGACGTCACAGCCGCCGGCAAGTATGATCCCACCCACGCTAACGGAGAAATCCTTTTGCTGATCATCGAATTTTATGGCGTCGGCCGGGCAGAATTTTTCACAGGCCCGGCATTTGCCCTTTTTAAGAAAGATGCAATTTTCCTCGTCTATAGCATACTTGAGTGGGACGGCCTGTGCATATTTTACAAAGGCTGCCTTGCGTTTAATCAGTCCTGCTTCATATTCGTTGGTGACCTTTTTCGGGCATTTTTCAGCACACATGCCGCAGGCGATACATTTGTCCATATCAACATAGCGCGGATGCTGGACAAGCTGGACTTCAAAATTTCCCTCTTCCCCGGCTATGCTTTTGATTTCTGTGAGGGTGAGTAGCTCGATATTGATGTGCCGGCCGACCTCGACCAGTTTTGGAGAGATAATTCACATCGCGCAATCATTGGTTGGGAAGGTCTTGTCCAACTGTGACATAACCCCGCCGATAGAGGTGGATTTTTCAACAAGATAAACATAATAGCCTGAATCCGCCGAATCCAATGCCGCCTGCATTCCGGCAATGCCTCCACCCACAACCATTATCGAGCCAATTTTTTCTTTGGACATTTTTACTCCTGCGATAAAAAGGCTTCCATACCGCCTATATCTATCTGGTTCATGTTGATACCAAGGTTTTTTCCGTCAATGCCCATAACAAGACCAAGCAGTTGTGAGAATAGAATGCTGGGAAGATGATGGTCCATGGCACGAACTGAGCGCATCATGCTCTGGACCGTGTCAAACTGCAGATGGCAATAAGGACAGGCGACACAGAGAAAATCAGCACCGGATTGCTTACCGTTTATGAGCTTCTTTTCAGTCAAATCCATGGAAAGATCATCATTCACTCCCAAAAGGGGAGCACCGCAGCATTCAAGTTTTAAGGGCCAATCAATACTTTTTGCTCCGGTGGCTTCCACTAGCTGGTCAAATAATACAGGAGCCACAGGGTTATCAAACTGTGTAATATCGCTGGGTCGCAATGTATGACAGCCATAGTGGGTAGCGATTTTGAGGTCCTTAAAACCCCTGACTATTTTTTCCTTCAAACCAGCAATTCCAACGTCTTTATGAAGTACGGACAGAAAGTGTTTTACCTCAATGCTTCCGTTGTAAGACAAACCCTCCTTTGCCAGCAGAGCGTTGATCTTATCACGAAGTGAAGTGTCTTCCTTCATAAGGTGGTCTGCCTTTTTTAGGCTGCCAAAACAGCATTGGCAAAGGGTTAGGATGTCCAGACCCTGCTTTTCCGCTAGGGCAAGGTTTCTGGCTGAAAAGAGAACAAAGGCCTCAAAATCAGTATTCCTTATGGGATAGCCGCAGCAATTAAACTCACGAATATCAACGAGCTCCACATCCAGCATATCCAATACCGCCCTTGCAGACATGTCATATTGCTGGACACGGGCCGGGATATTACACCCAAGATATAATGCAAATTTCATCATTTTTGCTCCTGTCGGAGTCATCTCATAAATTGTGACGAGCGTTAATGTTTATGATTCATGCAACACGGATCTCTTTGACCGCAAGGTTTTTGAGTTCGTAGAGTATATCGGTTACTTTTACACCCTGCGGGCAATGCTCCTGGCATTGATAGCAGGTGAGACAGTTCCATAACATCTTTGATCCGAGGGCTAGGTCTGTGAGCCCCAGTCCGACGGAACGCATGATTTGATGTGGCAGGAGATCCAGTGATTCCTGCGGGTTTTCAAAGTTTTCCACTACCGGACAAACCGTGGTGCAGTTTTCGCATGAAAAGCAATAAGTATAGGTATCGGCCTGGGAAGAGAGGCCTACTTTTTCCTTGAATTCAGTATTCATGGGTGTCAGCGGCACGACCTTATCCGGCTTATTGATCAATTCGCACTTTTCAGCGACAGCCATTTGTGCTTGGTCCAGAGGTTGTCGATAATACTCGGAATCCAAATCCCTTTTGTTGAGACCACGGAAAAAAGAAAAAGGAGAAAGTGTCATAAGGACAGGATACCCTTTTTGAATAAAGTCCTCCCTGACATCCAACCATAAATCCCTGAGGTTTATGCCTGAGGGGCAGACCACAGTGCAGCGATCGCAGTTGGTGCACAGATATATGCCTTCCTGAATGGCCTTTAATGCGTTGTCGTCGAGATTTTTGTCTGCAGCATAGGCCTTGAGGAAAACCATCTTTTCTGAAGGGAGAATGTTTACGTTGTCAATTTTATTGAGGGCGACGGCGACGGAACATCTCAGACTACACGTACAACAATGGGTGCAGGCATCCAGTTCCATGACTTGCTTGGTGGCTATGTTGGCAGGATCGGATGTTTCCCTGTTCATGACGCTGTTAGCTAGTAGGCTTACGGGGGTTGCAAAGATATGGAACATTTTGCTGAAAGGAAGATAGGCCAGGCCTAAAAAACATGCCAGAAAATGAATATGCCAGAGAAAAACCCGTATGTTTGCTCGGTCCAGGGCCAGAGCAAAAGGCTTGAAAATTTTGGCCACAGCAAACCCGGTAAATGCCCATTTGGGACGGGAGTGACAAGAGGCGCAGCTCATCTGATGAAGATCCCTTCCCATTTCGAGGATTTCCTCATCAAACGTCTTCCGAATCCTTGGCGAAGCCACTTCAAATTCTGCTACCCACAGGGTTTCCAGCGCTTCAAGTTCCTTTTCATCATCTATGCCGCCATATTCGTCTACCATCTCCTGGTATCTGGAATAAGACGTTATTTTGAGCCCCTCAAGAAAGATGCCGGAGAGCATGATAACGGCCAGGATAATTATTGCGTAATGGTCTATAGCGTTGGTTTTCAAGCGAGGCACCTTTAAAATGAAACGTCGATAGACGGCGATTCCAATCCCGATGATTACAAGGAAACCGAAAAGATCTCTCAAAAACATGAAAGGATTGAGCGTTGAGGCATACTCGGGAAACAGGGGCTGGGTTATGATGCCGTCCATGGCATGCATCAGGAGAAGCAGCATAAAGCCCCAAAATATGAACATATGCATAAGCCAGCGTAGAAAATCTTCTTTTAGGATCCTTGCCTGAAAAAGGACATCCAGTATAAAGACCTTTATAAGGGTGAGGATTTGTGCGCTAAATACAGTCCTCAGAATGCCCTTTATGGCTGCAATGATTCTTGTGGAAGTTGTGATATTGGCGGCTTTCATGCCTATTCCGCGGTGGAGCCAGGTGAAAATTTTGTATAATAAACCTATCCCCGATATAGCAAGGCAGACATATAATGTTATGTCATAAAACATGTGTTTATCCCTTCTATTGAGGTTTCAAATATTAAAAGCCCGTATTTTCAATGTCTTCAAAGGCCTGCCTGGCGCCGGTCTGAATACTGAATTCCCCGTATAATCCTCTTTACTGAGAAGTTGGATTACGAGGAGTTCCTTTTAATAGACAGAGGCCTGTTTGTCAATAGAATACCCCGTACTTGAGTGCTATTCACTCAATTCCAGGCTATTTTATATCTCATTTATCATGGCCATGATCTGGTCTTCGCCAAAACCCTTGAGATTGATGGCACCGGACCTGCAGGAGGCGACGCACAATCCACATCCCTTGCACAAAACAGGGTTTACCTCAGCCTTGCCGGCAAAATGCCCTTCCTCAATCAATGACGGCGCTGAGTAAGGACAAACGGCTATGCATACACCGCAACTGCTGCAAAATAGCGGATTCACATGGGCTACAGTGCCACTGGCAAATACTTTGCCGGTTGCTATAAGTCCTGTAGCACGCGATGCCGCCGCAAGGGCCTGGGCAATGGATTCATCTATAGACTTTGGATAGTGCGCCATGCCACAGAGAAAAACGCCGTCAATGGCGAAATCCACGGGCCTGAGTTTTGGATGGGCTTCAATGAAGAACCCCTCTTTGTTCACCGGCAGCTTGAAAAATTCAGCTAATTTATCGGTTTGCGATGGTTCAATAGCGGTGGCCAAGGTGAGCAGATCTACCTTTACGGCAATCGTTTTGCTTAAGATCGGATCTTTTATTTCGATTTCCAAGACATGATTCCCTGGTTTAACCTTTGGCTTGTTTTCGAGATCGTATCGGAAAAAAACCACGCCTTGCTTTCGTGCCTGTGTGAATAGGTCTTCACGCTCGCCATAGGTTCTGATATCCCGATACATCACGTATACGTTCATATCAGGATTGATTCGTTTTAATTCAAGGGCACTTACTACAGTGTGAGTACAGCAGACGCGACTGCAATAGGGTCGTTCCAGTTCTCTGGAACCTACACACTGGATAAATGCTACGGATTTTAGTTTCTTAATGGAAGGGTCATTTTTTAGAAACAGTTCATCCATCTCCTGGTGGGTAAGTACCCTGGGATCTTCCCCATAGAGGTACTCCTTCGGTTTGTATTCTTTCCCACCGGTTGCAATAATGGCGACACCATGTTCGAGTGGAAATTCCTGACCCTTTTTGTCCCTTAATAAAGTTTTAAAATTGCCTACAAAGCCTTCAACATTGTCAACTTCTGTGGACAGATACGTGTGAATGTGAGGATTTTTTCCAATATCATCGATAAGGTCACTGACATACGACTGGATATCTTCTCCTTTCCAAGTCTTGCTAAGGAATCTGGCCTGACCCCCCAGCAAATCCGATCGTTCCACCAGATGCACGTTATATCCTTGTTCCGCCAGGTTCATGGCTGACACCATGCCCGCAATACCGCCTCCGATGACCAGCGTGTCCGGATTGAGCTCCAACTCTGCGTCAGGAAGAGGCTCTATCAGGGCTGCCTTGGCAACAGCCATTCGCACAAGATCTTTGGCCTTTTCAGTCGCAGCTTCAGGATCATTGGCATGTACCCAGGAGTCCTGGTTCCTTATGTTGGTCATCTCAAACAGATACTTGTTCAAACCTGCGGCTACCAGGGTTTCTTGGAATAGGGGTTCATGGGTCTTTGGCGTACATGCTGCAACAACCACTCGGTTGAGACCCTGTTCCCTGATCACCTCAGCCATTTTAACCTGGGTATCCTGCGAGCAGGTGTACATATTGTCTTCTGCATAGATCACGTAGGGTAGCGTTCTGGCATATTCTCGAACTTTTGGAATGTCCACTACGCCGGCTATGTTGATCCCACACTGACAGACAAAGACCCCAATGCGTGGCGGTTCCCCGATCACA
The DNA here is from genome assembly GCA_964620335.1 of uncultured Desulfobacteraceae bacterium. Classification (GTDB taxonomy): domain Bacteria; phylum Desulfobacterota; class DSM-4660; order Desulfatiglandales; family Desulfatiglandaceae; genus JAFDHL01. The sequence goes on along the minus strand of CAZUHR010000164.1, from coordinate 91 downwards.
TTTGTTTGTTCCGGCATTTCTCTTTTTTTGGTTTGCGTCCATCGGCTTTCACTGAGGAGCATGCTGGATGCAGCGGCAGCTGCTGAAGATT
>CAZUHR010000163.1:0-7488 GCA_964620335.1 uncultured Desulfobacteraceae bacterium | reverse complement strand
TGGCAAGGCAGCGGCCGTTTGTTCTACTCTAACATGCCCGCTCAACCTTTCTCAATGACCTCCTTTAACCTTTCATCTTCACCCCAATAGATAATGCGCATACAATGTGGACAATCCATCAGCTCTTCGCCGCGAATCAACTCATTGAACTTTTGTGGCGGAATACCCATATGGCAGGCTTGGCATATCCCCTTGATAACTGGGCTAATAGCCACTCCTCTTTTATGCTTCCTAATATGATCATATCTTTTCAGCAGATCGCTATCCATTGCCTGTGAAAAACGCTCCCGCTCCTTTTCCAGGTTTACAAGGTCCTGATCCAAAACCTTCAATTCCTCTGACATCTCTTCACGAGCCTTTTCAAATTCTTCTTTAAGCTTCTCCCTTTCCGCGTTGGTGGCGATATTTCTCTTTTCAAGTATCTCGATTTCCTCCATGATATCAATCGCTTTATCTTCCAGAAGTGACTTTTTAACGCCCAACCCATCTATCTCCTTTAATGCCGCCTGATATTCCTTGTTTGATTTTATGTTGGTTAACTTTCCGTTGCTCTTTTCTATCCGGTTCTCTATGTCCTCAATGTCCTGCTCAACTTTCCGCCTCTCTCGCTTAGATTCCTCAAGTTGTTCGATCTCCGCCTCCAACCGCTTGTCCATTTCATTCAAACCTTCCTTGAGTCCCTGAATTTTCAAAGGCCCTTCCCGCTTCCTGGCTTGAATATCCATTATACGATTATCACAATTCTGGAGGCCTATCAGCGCCGTCATCCTTTGATCCAATTTTTCACCTCATATTATTAGAATTGATGTATGGGCTATGTACTATATTTTGATAATCAGAATCCTCTTTGCATCTACAGCGGAACATTACTCGGCAAAATTTTCAATGTCCTTAAGAATATCTAACGGGATCGTATTCATCATCGTTCACCTCTACTTTGCTATCCCAGCCCCTGTCCCTAATCATTTTCTCAAGACGCTTCGCAAAAATCCTGAAGGCAGCCTTTTCTGTATGAAAATGTCCGCCATCGATCAGGACAATTCCTAGAGATTCGGCCACCATCGCATGATGATAACCAACATCCCCAGTTAGAAGCATATCAGCCCCTTTTTGAGAGGCAAGGGATAAAAGGCTTGCGCCAGAGCCTCCTACTACAGCAATCCGGCTGATATTGAGATCAGCCCTGCCGACCACCCTCAACTTTTCGGCACCAAGGATACCTTTCAATTTTTTTAACACCTCCGACAGTGTGTTTGATTTCCGTAAATCTCCAATCCTCCCCAAACCCGCGCCCTCGAATCCATTCATCTCCTGCAAGACTTCCACACGTTGCAGACCTAAAAGATCTGCCAAGATATAATTAATGCCTTCCCTCGCCACATCCAGGTTGGTATGAGCAGCGACTATGGAAATCCCCCTCTTGCCAGCTTCAAGGATTATATTTCCAGGAAAAGTGTCAATATCAAACCGGGATATTGGCTTGAAAATAAGGGGGTGGTGGGTAAGCAACAACTGTGCATTACGCTTGTAAGTAGACTGCAAGGACTCTGGTGTCGCATCCAGACCCACAAAAATTTTTTTTATCTTTTGAGAATAAGATCCCACCTGGAGCCCCGGGTTGTCCCATGGTTCGGCCAATCGAGCAGGAGCTATTTCTTCCAACAGATCCAGAATGTTTCTTAGTTTGGGAATCATGTTAGACGTAATTCCACCTCTTTATCAAAATTCATAATCCGATTTTCCGATTCCTTCCAACAAAACTCTGGCAATAAAAAAGGACACGACCAAATTTAAAGGGCGCACTCTTAAAAGGTGCGCCCTTATTGTATTGACTTGCAGGCAAAATGCCTTCACTGAAGTCTTAGAGGACATCATAAATGATTAACCCCTGGTGGGCCCACCTGGGTTCGAACCAGGGACCTACCGGTTATGAGCCGGTGGCTCTTCCAACTGAGCTATGGGCCCGAAAACAAAATCCACCAATATTATGATATCAGGATGCTCACTCAACAATAATTTGTCAAGAAAAATTCTCTCTAACAGTTCATTGGTCTTTAGCTTCAACAAAGCTTTTCAGCTTTCTGCTTCTGCTGGGGTGTCTAAGTTTTCTCAAAGCCTTGGCCTCTATCTGTCTGATACGCTCCCTGGTTACACTAAAATCACGGCCTACTTCTTCTAATGTATGATCCGCTTTCTCCCCAATGCCGAATCTCATTCTGAGGACTTTCTCCTCCCTGGGTGTCAGTGTCCTTAGAACTCTTCTGGTCTGCTCCGCCAAGCCGAAGTTGACAACGGCATCCCCAGGAGAAAGGACCTTTTTGTCCTCTATAAAATCTCCAAGGTGACTGTCCTCTTCTTCGCCGATGGGGGTCTCAAGAGAAATTGGTTCCTTTGCGATCTTTAACACCTTCCTTACCTTCTCCAGCGGAAACTCCATTTTTTCGGCAATTTCTTCGGGGGTCGGTTCTCTACCATGCTCCTGAACGAGATAACGCGATGTTCGTATAAGTTTATTTATTGTTTCAATCATATGCACAGGTATTCGAATTGTTCTCGCCTGATCCGCAATGGCCCTAGTTATCGCCTGTCTGATCCACCAAGTGGCATAAGTACTGAATTTGTAACCCCGCTGATATTCAAATTTGTCAACGGCCTTCATCAATCCAATATTTCCTTCCTGAATAAGATCAAGAAACTGGAGGCCTCTATTCGTATATTTCTTGGCAATACTGACAACCAGTCTCAAGTTGGCCTCAATAAGTTCAGACTTGGCGAATTTTGCCTTTTCGATGCTTCCCTCTATTCTCTTTAGCCTTGCTTTCAACTGCCGGGGAGCCATGTTCGTCCGTTCCTTTACATCCTTGATGGCTTTTTGGGCGTTCTCCGCTTTCATCTTTAACGCTGTGAGTTCGCTTTTGGATAAACCAATAGGAGATATCGCCTGATCATCTTTTGCGGATTTTGGCGCCTTGGACAAGCATCTCTTAAGATAAGAAATGGACTTGCCACCCGCCTTTAACATGCATTCAGCCATATCCTTTTCCGCCTGCTCAATCTCTGCCAAGAGGTCTTGAAATCTCAGAACCATCAGTTCAAGCTGCCCTTTTTCCAGGCTGAAAGAGTTCACCAGTTCCATGATCTTTTTCTGGTCCTTTTTTATCTTGGCCGAAAGACTCTTCTTCTTTTTTTCAGAGATTCGTTTCTTTGATAGCTCTCTCCTTTTTAGGCAAATCTCTTCATGCAGAACCTCAATTTGATCAATCAGACATAAAAGAGACTCCTTCCTCTCGCCCAGTTGCATATAATTACTATCGTCGTCTTCCAGGTCGTTTATCACATCTTTCAGTTTGATCAGATCTTCCTTCAGCGCTTTCCCCAAATCAATAATATGCTCGACGCCAACACTGCAATCCAAAAGCGCGCTCAAGGAACTTTTCTCGCCGGCCTCGATCCTCTTCGCAATCTCCACCTCCCCTTCTCTGGTCAAAAGAGAGATGCAGCCCATCTCCTTCAAATACATCTTTACTGGATCAGAAACGCGGGACGGCTTTTCTGCGAGCTCCAAACGTGAACTCCCTCTCTCTTCAGGCTTTACCTTCTTTTTCTTCTTACCTTTGGTCTTTTCGATCTCCTGCTTTGAGTCCTCATCTATCACCATGATATCTAATTCCTCAAACATCATCATGAGGTCATCAATATTCTCTTCGGAGGAGACAATCTCATCTGACAGGTCATCGTTCAGCTCTTCAAAAGTGATGTATCCCTTGTCCTTGCCAATATTGATAAGCCGCTTCAAGTTCCCCATGTCTGTATTTTTACTCATTATGCTTTTCCTCCTGGAAGCCAGTGTTTAATGAAGTCTTCGGCTTTAAGCGATCAGCGCTTGGCTCTTCCGTCTTGGCCCAGACATAGATCGCTAACTGCCTAGTTCATACCTCCTTGGTGTTCAGTGGTCTTTGCGCCTTTTTAATTCAAGAATTTGATTCAAGGCTTCGGCGTCTCCTCTTGCCTTTTTTATGGATTCCGAAATCATCTTCTGATGCGCCTTTCCCTTAATCTCGGCCACTGCCAGGTCGACCTCCTGTTTTGAGTAATGAGGTGCTTCAACAAGTGCCTCGCTGTATTGTTTTCGGGCGTCATCGCTCTCAAGTCTCTCTAGCAAGTCTTGAGGTGAAAACGAACCCTCTTGACTGTATTTTTGGAAAAAGGTGTCGATAATTTCCATAACGGCTACGTCAGAAAGGAGGATTCTCCATTCGCAGTCAACAAGTCTCGATGCGGCATCTGGGTAGTGGATCAGCAGATTGAGCAAATGAAGATCGTCAAATCTCTTTTCAACTTTTGAGGCTGCCAGTCTGCCCTTAACATCCGATTCAATGGCACTCGCGGAAAGTTTTTTTTCGAGGGATCTCATTTGCGCCCAGAGCACATCCTCTTTGATCCCTATCCACTCTGACAGACGTCGGACATACAATGAACGTTGTGTGCTGTCATGAAGCTCTGACATAACAGGAAGTATCTCCTTGAGCAGGCGGACCTTTACTTCCACATCTGAATCTCTATGAACCAGCTTCTGCTCTAGAAAAAAGTCAAACATTGAAAGGGCTTGATCCAAAAGCTCCATGAACCTGGCTGAGCCGTTGGCATTTACAAAACTGTCCGGGTCGTGCCCCTCCGGCAGAACGACAGCCCGTACGGAAAGGCCTTCGTTCGAAAAAATGGGCAGGCTTTTTATTGCGGCTGTTTTACCAGCCTCGTCAGAGTCGAAAACAATAACAGCTTCACCTGCATATCCCTTAAGTTTCCTGACATGTCTTTCAGTAAGCGCTGTCCCGAGTGTAGCCACGGCCTCCTCTATGCCATGCTTTCTCAGTGCCAGCCAATCCATGTACCCTTCCACAATCACTGCCCGGCCCTTTTCCCTGATTGACTTATGGGAAGCGTTTAACCCATACAGAAATTCCCCCTTACGAAATATAGGGGTTTCAGGTGTGTTTAAATACTTGGGCAGGGAGTCGTCCAGCACTCTACCGCCGAATCCGACCACCTGCTGCCTTAAATCAAAGATCGGAAATATTATTCTATCCCTAAATCGGTCATAATATCCTCCGCCTTTCCTTGGAACAATCAGACCGGCCAGAGCAACATTGTCCAAATCAACATTTTCACGTCGAAAGAAGCCTATTAAGCCGTCCCATTCATTCGGTGCATAACCAAGTCTGAAATCCGAGATCATCTCATTTGGCAGCAACCTCTTCCCGAAATAGTCCCTGGCAGCCACCCCTTTTTTATGATGGTTCAAGGCCTTCTGAAAATAAATCCCCGCCTTTTCGTTTATTTTGAATAGTGCCTCTCTTTGAGCAGCCTTTTCTCTTTCCTCGGACCGAGAAAACCCTCCGGAAATCGTCACATTATATCTTTCTGCAAGGTCCCGCAGGGACTCCGGGAAAGTTGCGCTGTGGTACTCCATCCAGAAGGAAAAAATATCCCCACCCTTTTTACATCCAAAGCAATGGAAAGTCTGTCTTTCCGGGCTTACCGTGAAAGAGGGTTCCTTCTCAGCGTGAAAAGGGCAAAGACCCACGTAGTTTCTTCCCGCCTTCCTGAGTTTCACAAACTGGCCGATCAGTTCCACGATATCGGCAGCCCTTCTTATCTCTTCTTTTGCAGATTGATTAGAAATCATGTTATTGATACTGCATTCTGGTTGCTTGTAATTTGAAGCCAAACACCTTGGGTCTCAGGATAATTCCACAACGGTTATGGCGTCACCCCCAAATCTCTGGTCATCACTGCAAACACCTCTCACAAAAGGAGACTCTTTGAGGTGCGAGCGGATAGCATCCCTCAGCGTTCCGGTACCGAATCCATGGATGACTCTCAAGCGTAACTCGCCCTTAACCAAGGCACGATCTATTGCCCTATCAATCAGGGGAAGAGCATCTTCAACCCTGTATCCAATCACATTTACCTCCTTTGCATAGTCCTCCTTCAATTCCCAGGAGATGTTATTTTTGCTTCCATCCAGACTGGTCTCCGGGGCTTCATCAAGCGTTTTCAGGTCCCCGATCTCGGCAATAATTTTTAGTTTACCCAGAAGCACCTCGGCACGCCTGGCAACCGGATCTACCGATTTTACAAAACCTCTCTGCTTTAGTTTTTTATGATATACCGGGCATCCGGTTTTGATCTCTTTAGGGTCAGTAGTATGTTTTTCACTTTTTTCCGGCTCAAAATAGTCCACCAATCGACGGCTGACTTCTGTATACCTATCCGTTACATAAGCCTGGACGCTTTCTTTCTTTGTCTTTAACAAATTAATGGCCTGCCTCAGATCCTCCCTGGCCTTTTCTATAGCAGTTTCCGCCTCTACCCTCTTGGCCTCTGTTATCGCCCTCTTCTCGGCCTCCAATAAGGCAAGCCTGTCATGCATTTTTTTTAATGAAGAATGATATCTTTCCTTGGACTCCTCCGCTTCCACTTTCTTGCGGTTGGCCTCTGCTACCAGATTGTTCAGTTTTTCAATTAGCCGATTGAGGCGGACTTCATCCTGATCAAGGTAACCCTTAGCCCGGCCAACGATACTGGATGGTATCCCTATATCCTCAGCGATTTCCAATGCATGGCTGATCCCTGGAACCCCATATTTAAGCCTGAAGGTAGGGCAGTTCTTTTCCGTATCAAACTCAACGGAGACATTACCGGCTCTTTTATTTAACAGCCCATACGTCTTCAATCGGTTCAAGTGAGTGGATACGGCCACCAGTGCTCCATACCTGGAAAGGAAATCCAGGACAGCCATGGTCAGAGCAACCCCTTCATCGGGATCGGTTCCCATACCCGGTTCATCAATTATTACAAGACATTTCTTTTTCGTGTGCTCTATTATATATTTTAGATGGACCGCGTGGGCCGAAAATGTACTGAGACCCGAGTGGATGTCCTGATCATCTCCTATATCCGCCATAATTTGATCAAAGACACAAAGCCTGCTTCCCTCCTCGGCGGGGATATGAATCCCAGCCTGGGCCATAAGGCTCAGCAGGCCAAGCGTCTTGAGCGTAACCGTCTTTCCTCCCCTGTTGGGCCCGGAAATGATAAGTACATTCCGGTTCTCGTCCAGCACAATATCGACAGGCACCGGAAGTTCTACTTTTTCATCACGGTTCATGCTATCCAGGGCTTGTGCCACGAGGATTGGATTCCTGGCACCCTTCAGTTCAACTATATCTTCCTCGCAGATCTCGGGCATCACACATGAAAAAATCTCGCTGAATCTCGCCCGGGCATAAAGGCCGTCTAACTTGCCCACCACGGACTGTGAGTATTCAAGGTCGGCCGCGAGGTCTCTCACCAACCCGGTCAAAACTGTGAGAATTCGAATCTCCTCTGCCCTTTCCGCTTGCGACAATTCGGTCATCCGGTTGTTGTCTTGGATCGCCTCCACCGGTTCAAGAAAACAGGTAGCCCTGGTCCTAGAATAGTCGT
>CAZUHR010000162.1:0-7563 GCA_964620335.1 uncultured Desulfobacteraceae bacterium | reverse complement strand
GCCCGCCGTAAGTTTGGAGGGCCCCTTTTTTACAAGCATCAAGGCGAAGCTTGCCCGCCGTCTGTGTGGCGGGTATTAGCCATTAGCTTTTATTAGACAGGATTAACAGGATTACATTGATTTTTAGGACCTTTTTGTAAAAAACAGTCTGTCTCAGAGCGCACATCGTTTCAAAGATATATGGGGAGGATCATCGGAATGAAAAACAAGCATACTTGTTTTTACTCACGCTGGCTCCTCCTCATAAGTCCGGATGCAATACCATCCGGACCATCACTTTGTGATGTCTTTGAAACAATACCTTCGTGCTTGTCAAATCCATCTCATCCTGTAGATCCTGTCTATGCTTTTCTCTGTGTGCTCTGCGTGAGACTTAAAGCCGCTCCTTTGGGGGATGGTTTTTAGATGTATAGGAGGTGTGAAAATGACCGGCCGGATGCCATTGATTGCAGGCAACTGGAAGATGAATCTCGACATTGATGAATCGGTGAAACTCGTTGATGCCACTATAGCAGGTATGCAGGATCTTGCGGACGTGGATGTACTGGTTGCTCCGCCATTTACGGCCCTTTCCGCGGTGAGGCAAGCAATCGGAAATTCGAGGATTTTTCTGGCAGCACAGAACATGTACTCTGAGATAAGCGGGGCATTTACCGGAGAGATTTCAGGCAAAATGCTGCGGGAAGCCGGGTGCACACATGTTATCTTGGGGCATTCGGAAAGGAGAAGTATTTTTAAGGAAACGAGCGAGATGATTGACCTCAAGGTAAAGGCCGCTGTTATTATGGGTCTTATTCCCATTGTGTGTGTTGGGGAGACCTTGGAGGAGAGAGAGGCCGGTAGGACCTTTGATGTTCTCCAGCATCAGCTGGAGGGATCACTGAAGAATTTTGCAAAAGACCGAACGATGGCTCCAGGAACTATCCTGGCTTATGAGCCGGTTTGGGCCATTGGAACAGGCCGGACCGCTTCGCCCGGACAGGCGCAGGAATCTCACGAGTTTATCCGGAAATGGGTTGGAAAAAGCTTTGATTCAGAAACGGAGGACCGGGTCAGGATTCTCTACGGCGGCAGTGTAAAACCTGAGAATATTGTGGATCTCATGGCAGAACCTGATATTGATGGTGCTCTTGTGGGTGGGGCAAGCCTGGAAGCTGATTCGTTTGTTAAGCTTATTCGTTTTGGAAAGAAATGATAGGCTGCAAGATGATGTTTAGGCTTAATAAATATTTAAGAAAAATATCAGGTCGCATTATGTTTTTAGCGGTTTGAGAGATTTTTTATTGCATTTTATCTCCAATTAGTTAGTATTAATAGTTTGGGATGATTTAAATAATGCCGTCTTGATAAAAGAGGTTAGTAAATGCAACCTATACTTATAATCATACATGTCATTGTCTGCCTTGCGCTGATTCTTATCGTTCTTCTCCAGCAGGGAAAGGGGGCAGGCATGGGTGCGGCCTTTGGCGGATCAAGCCAGACTGTTTTTGGAAGTACGGGCGCAACGTCGTTTATGCATAAGGTTATCACGGCCGCAGCCATTGTATTTATGTTGACGTCCCTTGGGCTTTCGATTTTCTTTGGGAAGGGGGTTACTTCTTCCGTTATGGAGGATGTCAAACAGTCAAGTGCTCCGGTGGCTGAAACCGGACAGGCGCCGGCTCCGGCTGCGGCTCCGGCTCAGCCCACGGAGAAATAGGGAAAGTTTTAATTTAGTGAATGTCATTGCCGAAGTGGTGGAACCTGGTAGACACGCTATCTTGAGGGGGTAGTGGGCGACGCCCGTGCGGGTTCAAGTCCCGCCTTCGGCACCATTTATATTAAATAAATCAATTACTTATCACTATGGGAAAGGGAAAAAACCTTTCCCATTTTTTTCCCACCCTGGGTGCCTTTATAAACCTTCCTGGAATCCTCTGATTCAATCTGAAAATACCTATCGAATGCCTTATTCGTATGATGATCAATAATATCAGGAATCTAACGATAAACTAACGGGCAGGCGGGGCACACTGTCATAGGATATTTTTTTGGATGAAACGTTGCAAAATTTAAATTGCGATTCGGCGATTTAATAGCTTGTTCTGTTCTGTGCCATGTTGTGCTGTCTCGGGATCAAAATTATGCATATGCAAGACGCCCCTTGGGTTCAGGGATAGGTCTACCGAGTTTTGTAGCAGTTTCTATCCACTCTTCAATTATTTTTTCTGCGTTGCTAAGAGCATCCTGATAGGTTCTGCCATCTGCCATACATCCGGGAAGCTCCGGAACCTCAGCAACAAAAGCATTATCTTCAGAACTCCAAAAAATGATGATTTCGTATTTCTTATCCATAGTTATTCTCCAATACGAATTTGATATTTCAGGATAATATCCCTGACTTGTTTTACCTGATACGGTTTCCCCTTACCTTCTTTTGGTTGTATATTGAGAATCTCTTCAACATCCTCCCGAGTGAAAATATGGTGATCACCTTTTATACGCTCATCAAAACCAAGCCTCTTGAGCAAGATACACAATGAATCAAATGGGACGTTTGCGTCCGATCTACGCATGATAATATGTTCGTATAGTTTTTCGTATTTGCTCATATATTAATCCTATCATTTCTGGTTATCCATGCCAAGATTTTCTATTTATTTCTTGCACAACAAAAAATAAAAAGCAGATCCATTTCTGAATCTGCTTTATCAGTGAGTCAATTTTTCCCACTTTTTTCCCATCAAAAATAAAATATCATAATATCAAATACATAGGTCCTAGTGTACGGGTTCAAGTCCCGCCTTCGGCACCATTTTAACAGTAATATCAATAAATTAACATAATTTTTAAGCAAAATTTTTATCCCGCACGGGGTATCTGACAAAAGTCTCTTGAATCTTCAAGTTCCATTTGACCTGTAACCACACCTTGCAATGCCCTAACCTGACGCCCTGATCATTGGTATTGCCATTGAAGTAATGGTAAACACGACCGGATGCTTTCCCACTCTCAAAGATCCCAAATCGTAGGATTGGACTGTGTATAATATGAAATTTTCCGAGTGACTCGGAAAAAATTCAAGAGATCATCCGCTAGAAGGTATCATGGTATCGTATTGGATTAAACAGGGGTAAGATCTTTAATAATTTTTTCAACGGTGTTGGAAAGCCTTCCAATATGGTTTTTGCATACATCAAAAATGGCTTCAGCATTCAGATCAAAATAGTGGTGAGAGATAATATCTCTCATTCCCTTGGCCTTTTTCCAGTCAACCTGTTGGTACTTCTGCAATAAGGTCTGTTTAGTGACTTTGTCGAGATTCTTGAGACTCTCGCCTATAGCGATCAATTGCATGCAAATCGCATCCAATTTTTCCATGCCGGCCTCGCTCTTCACAAAATCTTCAGGCGTTTGGATCGGTTCAAAACGTTTCATTATCGTTTGCGCTGATCTTAGGATTTGAGTCAAAATTTCCAGGGCAAGATCTCTATCATACTCAGGCATAAAGAGCCTCATCCTCAATCTTACGTTTGAGATAGTTATTCATTTTTTCGCGATAGCTTACAATGTCTACAGGTAATCCCAATTGCTCTTCTAAATCCTGTTTGATACCGATCAGGTTAAACAGATCCTGTTTTTCAAGCAACACGACAACATCAATGTCACTTTCCGTGGTCATGTCGCCGCGTGCAGAAGATCCGAAGATACCGATTTTTTCTATATGGTATCTGCGCTGATTACCTTTTTTAAAATGCCTTAAGGCCGCTATGATATCATCTCTTTTCATTTTTTCCTCGAATGCCTATCAAATAATTAACTACAAACTACTGGTTTTATTTTGGTTTGTCAATGTCTCGGCTAGAGTCGTTATTTTTGCAATAAGAGATTATTCCGTGCGAAAAATTGGCAGTTTGCAGCGTAAGCCGAAATTAAAAGGAAAGAAATGCCTAATGAATCAAAGATAAAGAATTGCGGGGCTGATTGTTACCGACTGGCAGATTAAGGAGTGCGGATATGCCCAAAATTGTGCCTTTTTTGAATGATAAACTGTGATATTAAGTGAACTTTGGTGACATCCTAATCAGAAGTGGCTTTGGCGAAAAAGCTAATAATTTTATCATCTTAAATAATTTTAAATCATTGTTTATCACTGGTTGTCACACCCTTTTATAAGGGTTCAAGTCCCGCCTTCGGCACCATTTTAATAATAATTTCAGATAGGTATAGCTTTTTTAAAGCAAGATTTTATTCCCGCTTTTATCCCGCACGAGTTATCTAAATTCGTCTAATTTGATCTTGCCAAACATCTCATTATCTGCAAAACTAAAGCGTACCTTGTTGCTTACGTTATCATGTCTGACGCAGTAAAATGGTAAGGCAGGATTGGAGTGCATCCTAATATTTAAAACAGGAGTATAAAAACTATGGATGCGATTCGTATTCAAAAAGTTGTCGAAAAGGATGGTGAGATCCTGATGAAAGGATTGCCATTCAAGAAAGGGCAGCACATTGAAATGATCTTACTGGTAGAGCCTTCGGACACACCTGGGCGACGTCACACGACGTCCGATAGATTGAGCAGTTCCAGAATCATAGGACTCTGGAAGGACCGGAAAGATATTGCAAACAGTGCAATTTACGCCCGACAACTTCGAGAGCAAGCGCAAAGCCGTCGAGGACGCGCATGATTCTTCTCGATACTGATGTGATGATAGATCTTCTGCGTCAATATCCACCTGCGGTCACCTGGCTGAATTCTTTGGGCGCGGAAGAGATCATTTTGCCTGGATTCGTGGCAATGGAGCTAATTCAAGGGTGCGGGGATAAGGCAGAACAGCAGGAATTGGAGAGAGAATTACGCGCTTATGGGGTGGTTTGGCCTTCACCGCCAGTTTGCAATGAAGCCTTATCTGTGTTCGCCAGTTATTATCTCAGTCATGGGCTTGGGATTCTCGATGCATTAATCGGTCAAATGGCTGTGTCCCTGAATGTAAATCTATGCACTTTCAACCAAAAACATTATTCAGTGATTCCCGATCTTAACACCTTGCAGCCTTATAAAAAAATCCCTTAAATTTATACCCGATGATTGTGCCCAAAATTGTGCCTATTTTGAATGATAAACTGTGATTTTAAGTGAACTATGGTGACATCCAAATCAGAAATGGCGTTGGCGAAAAAGCTAATAATTTTGTCATTTTAAATAATTTCAGATCATTGTTTATCACTGGTTGTCACACCCTTTTAAAAGGGTTCAAGTCCCGCCTTCGGCACCATTTATATTAATTAATTCAGTTAGTTATCATTGTGGGAAAGGGAAAAAACCTTTCCCATTTTTTTCCCACCCTGACCATAGTTCCAAGTCTGTTGGAACACCTCTCTTTCAATATCAAGGTGGGGGCTGTAATAATGTTCAAATGCTTGTTTACTGGCATGGCCTGTTACTTGCCTAACGGTGTCAGCGTTGTTATAGATTGCCAATACTTTTTTGCTTCCAGTTATTTTTTTCTTTGGAACTTCTTTAATTAGGATGGGATATTAAAATATGGCTTTTATGGATATACTGGGGCAGGCTTAACATTATTTGTTTTCGGGGGGCACGTTTTAAGGAAATCATTTCCACCACAGAGGCCTTTCAAGTTTTTTGCCGCCTCCAAGGTTGATAACTTCAGGTAACATGCTTGCCTTAAGATGCTTTTCTTTCATCTTCATGTAGAAATCACAGGTCTGTTTCAGCTGCTCAGCATTTCTTCCTATTGGAATAATCATCCCAATCTGTTTATGGGGAAACGTTGATTTCACAGCTTCTATCGCGGGAATTAAATCGCTGTCACCCGAAATGATGATAGCTTTATCATATTTTTCCTGAATAGATAATTTGAATAACTGTATTGCAATATTCACATCTGTTTGTTTTTCTTCATATGTCTTATAGGTTTGTTTACAGATCCTACATTTTTTATCTCTCCGTTTAAACTCACCATATATTATCTTTATACCCTTTAGTTCCTGAGCTTTAATGAATATCTTGTGCCTTCTAACCTTATCAGGAGACCAGGTCGCTAATGCCGTAAAATAATATATATCTTCAATCTTATCTTTCTTTGAAATAAATTTTTTTGCTAATTCCGAAAGATCAAGCCATTTATACCTGTAGAATCTTTTATTGTCCAATGCATGGTAAAGATTAAATCCATCAACAAACAATATTACCTTTTCCATAACCTCTCCATTTAACCATTGGGCAAAAAAAACCCGAGTGCTCAGGCAACTCGGGGCCCACGAGACTCTAGGTCTTCATGGGGATGATGCTTAATATAATATTTATTCATTTCTGAATTGTCAACACTTTTGTGTGTGCGTGAGCATTTTTTTAATAGTGCAACCATTCCGCTTTTACTTCAGTAATTCAACTTTTTTCTTGTTGTCATGGGGGTCATTCAGGGGACTATGCGCATATAACTTGTTGAAATTACTAAACCGTGAAAAATGGTCAAGTCTGCCTTTGACCTTTGGATATTACCAAACTTAACACCTCAACACAATCCTCCGGTTTTTTGTCCTTTTCCATCTCCCCCTTAATTTTGCCAAAATATTGCTTACCACGCTGTATTTTCCAATATCAAATTCTTTCCCAATATCTTTTAATGTATCCCCTAGTAAACCCCTTGAAAGATATATTGATACATCCCTTGGCTCATTAAAATATCCCCCCCTTGATACAAGAAGATCACTCTCCTCCACCTGATACAGCTTACAAACTTCTTCCTTCATCCTTTCAATATAAGGAGCAAGAAATCTTGCTGTGGTAGTGATTGGGCATCAAGCAATAGGCAGCGACGTTCAATTGATATGTTTCAAACAGTTCCTTGAGTGGATCAACAAAAACATCATAGTATCGCCTTCCGGAAAAGATATTTTCCCCTTGCCTGCCACGATTTATTACATGATACTATACATCTGGATATTGTATTCTTAACGGCCTTTGCATAGTATTTATATACGGAAAAAATCTTCAAGAGTCAAAGGCAGACTTGACCCCTAAGGACAAATGGAGGATTTTCTAATGACCAAAAAACCAACCTATGAAGAATTAAAACAAAGGGTCCTGGCGCTAGAGAAAGAAGCTGCAAAGCTCAAGAAGACATATGAGGCACTGAGGGGGAGCGAAGAGAAATACCGCAAACTCATTGAAAGCGTACAAGAGGGTATTTGGGTTATTGATAAGGATGCCAATACTATCTTTGTAAACTCTCCCTTGGCAGAAATGCTAGGGTACACCGAAGCGGAAATGGTGGGGAAGCACCTCTTTGAGTTTATGGATGAGAGAGGCGTTGAGGATGCGAAAATCAAGCTTAAAAAGCGCCAAAAAGGGGTTAAGGAACAACATGAGTTTGAGTTTTTGCGAAAAGACGCAAGTAAATTATATACCATTTTGGAGACAGCTCCACTATTTGACAATGAAGGGCATTATTCGGGTGCAATTGCCAGTATAATGGATATTTCACAACGTAGACAGGCTGAGGAGGCACTGCTGGATTCACGGAATATGCTGCAGACCGTATTGGACTCGATCCCATC
>CAZUHR010000161.1:0-7574 GCA_964620335.1 uncultured Desulfobacteraceae bacterium | reverse complement strand
CCGCTTCCATTACCCTTCTGTTTATCCAGACCTTATTGCCCCTGGATGTCTCTCCAAGATATGTAAGCTCTCCTTTTTCCCTTGCCAGGTGATCCAGGACTCTGATCCTGCCCATCAAACCCGTGCCTACAAGTCTCTCCAACTCTTGAAGTGTATGCCTCCTGTGGTCACCATTTCCCAGCAGAATGGTTATGTTGTCATCGTCCACTCCCGTACTGCTTAACTCGTCGATAAGGGGTGGCAGGAACATGGCGGGTCCTGCCCAGAGCCGTGTTATGTCAGGAGCGAGGACAACAACATGATCGCTGGTATCAATGATCTCACTTAGAGGTGGAGAGGCTACGGGGTTTCTTAACTGAGCTAAGATTCTCTCGGGAAGATCAGGAATTTTTTCTACCTGTTTGGCCTCGATGGAGCCAAGAATTTCGCCTTTTTTCAGCTCCACGGACAGAAATTGATCCCCGTATTCCATTTTATATGTTGGCATATTAAAAACCTGTTGTTTCACCCCTAATTTCGAAATGGTCTCTGAAAATCATTACCAGATCTGTCATTGCGAGCTATAGCGAAGCAATCTTTTTGTGAGGGGATTACTTCGTCGCTCCGCTCCTCGCAATGACATTTTAAGACCCTTGCGAAATTCGGGTTCAATTCTTCTCTGATTTTTTCAAAATACAAACTCAGTACGTTAAGCTCATCCCGCGTTCAGCGGGAGAGGATTGGGGTTTGGGGGCGCTAATTAAAAAAGGGGAAGGGATTTCCCCTTTCCCTTTTGACAGACTTAGGGCTGGAAAGATATTGTATTTTCCTAAAGTTATACTGCCAAGTAGTGCTTTTTAACCTCTTCGGAATTTAGCAGTTTATCCGCATCATCGTGTGCTTTTATTGTCCCGCCCTCAAGGATATATCCCTTCTTGGCATTTTCTAATGCCATTTTTGCATTCTGTTCTACAAGCAGTATTGATGTTCCCTCCTTGTTGAGTTTCGTTATCTCATCAAAAAGACCTTGGACTAAAGTGGGTTGGAGCCCTGCGGTTGGCTCATCCAAAAGCAGGAGATCAGGATCGGTCATCAGGGCACAGCCTACAGCCAACATCTGACGTTCACCTCCGCTCAGGGTGCCGGCACTCTGGCCCTGTCTCTCTTTCAGTACGGCGAAGCGATTGAATATCTTATCCAACCGTTCATTAATCTTTTCTTTTGATGTTTCTTTTACAGCTCCCATACGCAGGTTTTCAAATACAGTAAGGGTAGGGAAGATACTGTTGTCCTGAGGAACGTAATTTATTCCTTTATCGGAAATTTTGTCAGGCTTCAGTTTTGAAATATCTTCTCCCTTATAGTTTATCGTACCACTGTAGAAGTCACAGATTCCATAAACAGACCTGAGGAGTGTTGTTTTTCCTGCCCCATTGGGACCGATGATAGCAGTAATGCCACCTTCCTCCACATCTACAGAGAGATCCTGCATAATAAGGGCCTTTCCATAACCCGATCTCAGATCCCTGACCTCCAGTATGTTCATATTATCCTCCTAAATAGACTTCCAGTACACGTTGATCGTTTTGAATTGTCTCTGGATCACCATTTGCAAGGTTCCGGCCATAATACATCACATATATGGGGTTACAGAGGTTCATAATCACTTCCATTTTGTGTTCAACCACCAGAAATGTGATCCCCTTTTCTTCCCTCAACCTCTCAATTGCCTCCATAATGGCCTTGGTCTCATTCATGGTTGCGCCGGCCGTTGGCTCGTCCAGCATGAGAAGTTCCGGTTCGGTCATGATAGCACGGCTGATCTCGAGCATCTTGCGTTTTCCGGCACTAAGGTTCTTTGCCAGTTCATTGCGCTCGTCATAGAGCCCCATATCATTCAGGAGACTCTCTATCTTCTGCCAGTTTGTCTTTTCCTGGTTTTTCACAGCCCCCCATTTAAAGAGTGAGCCGGAAATGCGTTCTCCCAGCTGTTTTTTTGGGGCCAGCATTATGTTTTCCCACACGGTCATTTCACCAAGCTCTCTGGCAATCTGAAAGGTTCTGGTTAGGCCTTTAAGACATATCTGGTCAGGTCTCAAACAGTCGATTCGTTCCCCTTTAAAATAGATTTCACCTTTATCAGGGGGATAGATGCCTCCTGCCACATTAAAAAACGTGGTTTTTCCGGCCCCGTTCGGCCCAATGATGGCTGTGATAGTCTTCTCCTCTAATTCTATTGAGAATCCATCCAGGGCCTTAACCCCTCCAAAGTGCAGATATATGTCATTGGCATTAAAGATGGTGGCCATAAAAAATCTCCTTCATCAAATGTGCGCTTCTATTCTTGCTGCTCTTTCCGGGATGGCTCCCTCCGGCCTGAACCTGATTATCAGGATAAGGAGCAGGCCAACAGTTATATGACGGATGGCCGGCATAATATAGGGCGCCCCGAAGGCAGGGAGAAAGCGTGTTCCCTGTTCGAAAAACCCGATGATTAGGACAGCACCTAAAAGGATACCCCAGTTATTACGTAACCCTCCCACGATAACGAATATCCATACAAGAAACGTGGTAGTGGGGACAAACTCGCCGGGCTGAATGGCCATTGCGTAATGGGCCCAGAGACTCCCGGCCGCCCCCATCATGGCACAGCCAACAACCCAAGCCCACATCCTGGCACTAAAGATGGATTTTCCCAGGGAGGCGGTGATAACCTCGTCCTCTCTTACACCTCGCCACACGCGTCCAACAGGGGTACGATAAAAGCGTTGTGTTATCCAGAAAACGACAGCCAGGACAAACAGCACTATCAAAAAATATAGATATCGGTTCCCCGTAGGCATGGGGATCAGACGGATGCCTGCCGAGCCGGTTGTGAGCCAGAGCTCGTTTAAGGCCACGTAATGAATAGCCTCCGCAACTCCTATGGAAGCCACTGCAAGATAATCTTCCCTTAATCTCAGAAGCGGGACACCTATCAGGAAGGCAACAATTGCAGCGAAAACAATAGCAGCTATAAGGCCTATAATAAATGGATATTCAAAACGTCCGGGCATGCCTCCGGCAAATCCGGCAAAAATTTCCATCTGGCGAAATCTGTGGGGAGCTGTAAGAATTGCGGATGCATAGGCGCCAACGGCGAAAAAACCGGCTATCCCGAAATTCGGCAAATTGGTATATCCGAAATGGATATTTAAGGCCAAACCCATGATAGAATAGATGGCTACGATTGTCGCGATCGTAAGAATCCAAGAAAATATTTCCATTGAATTTTCTCCCCTCCTAAAAGTCCGCTTGGCTTAACAAGAAGTATAATAATCATTAATAAATATGCAGCTATTACCTTATATGGCGGGGATATCCATATGGCCGTAGCCTCCATGGCAAAGGCGATAATCAAGGCCCCGAATACCGCGCCATAAGGGTTGTCTATCCCACCGACAATGAGGCATGCGAATATGGTCACAAGGACCCCTATGCCCATTCCGGATTTTATAGTTCCCAATACACCCATAAAGACCCCTCCCATGGCGGCAAGGGCGCAGGCAATAATCCACGTATAGACATAAACCCTTTCAATAGAAATACCTCGTATCTTAGAAAGCTCCGGGTTATCAGATGTAGCCCTCATGAGACGGCCCAGCTGGGTGTAACGGAGCATCAGGAAGATCCCCACTGCTACAAGAAGACATATAAGGATGATAAATATCTGGTTTGTGGTCAAAAACAGAGGTCCTATATGCTTTGCCCTCGCAAGGGGTATGCGGAACTGGAATGGTTGAGGTCCCCATCCGATCAGGATAAGGTTGCGGACAATGAATCCCGCACCCAGGGAGACAACAAGGAGGGTAAGGGGGCCGACCTTTAAATCCATAAGGGGCTTAAAGACTGTCTTATGGAGAAAAACTCCGAGTGCGGCTGTGAGTATCATGCCGATGATCACTGAAATAATCATGGGAATACCGAATGTGAGGTTGCATAGCAATGTGAGAAAAGCCCCTGCGGTTATGATGTCCCCGTAGGTGAGATTGAAATATTTTGTGACCTTGATAGCAAGACACAGTCCAAGGGCAGGTAAAGCCAACGTCGCAAAAGTCAGCAGTCCGTAGCTGAGAAGTTCGTCCATAATTTATCCGCCTTTTTTTAAGGTTTGCCGGGGATGGGAATCGCCATCCCCGGCTCGATCAGTTGCTATTTACCCCTTTCAGCACGGATCTTCAAGACTCCAGCGATAATATCATTGATATCATCCGGTACAACTGTGCCGATTCGCTTCATTCCTGAGGGGTCATCTTTCGTCATCACTTCCACCTTCAAGAAGGTGATTGGGTCCCCGAACTGGTTCCAGTCCTGGGTCCCTGCGATGCCCTCATAATTTATTTTCTTACCCGCGCGCAGTAACTTGATGCCGTCAGCATAATTATACACCTTTTCTCCGGGCGGTTGGGCGACTTTTCGCACGTTTTCCACAATTGATTTCCTATCAGCAGATTTTCCGCTCTCAATGGCAAGCGCAAATATGATAGTGGCGTCATAGGTGTTTGCAGAAAAGGGCGTGACACCTTCCTTACCTGAGATCTTGTTTAACCTCTGCCCCCAGGCCTTTGTGCGCTCGTCTTCAAGGACACCAGGGTTTACACCGATGGCGCCTTCACTTGCAGGCAGAGATGCCTTTGCACTTGTCCGGTTTGCAAAGTCCGATCCAATCCACTGTCCCCCCAGGCCCATCTCATACCACTGTTTAAAGATGGTCGCGTCCGTCTCGGGGTTTGCCTCCCAGAAAATGACATCAGGTTTATCGGCAAAGAGTTTCTTGAGCTCCGCGCGGTATGATGCCTGGTTCAGGGGGAACTCGATCTCGGCCACCAGCGGCAGTCCCTTCACCTTGCATGCATCCACCACACCGCCGTAGATGCTCCTGGATCCTTCGGTATCTGCGGTAAAGGTTGCGGCCTTTTTGGGATTAAAGGTTTTCATCGCATAGTAGACCATCCCCGCAGTCATAACCACGTCTGAGGAGACCGTCCGGTAGATGTGCTCACCATCAATCCCGCCACCGATCACATCCAGTTTTGTAGTTCCGGCGGTTGGGGAGATCTCCACAGCACCGGCCTCTTTGCTAAGAGGGATGACCGAACGAATGGATGCAGATGAAGGTCCAACAATGCCCACCACTTTATTGACATCATAGAGTTTTCTTGCAGCCTCAATGGCTGGCTTGGATTTTGTTTCAGTGTCTCCTTTATACAGTTTAATCGGGCGACCTATTGGCCACAGGCTTTCATCTGCATTGATCTCCTGTACCGCCAATTCGCCCCCGGGATCAGCACCGGCTCCTACCCAGGCCCAGTCACCCGTATAGGGCAAGAGAAGGCCTAAGGGGATGGGGTCAGCCGCTGTTACGGGCTGTGCAAAAGAGAACAGCCCAATACATATGGCCACTAAAGCAATTACTGATAACTTTTTCATCAAGATCCCTCCCTAACTTAAGAATTAAACAAGAAATGGATTAAATCTTTATAAACGAATCCAACTAACTCTTGCCTGGTTTTAGCGAAAAGCTCACCTCCTTTCCTCCCGTATTTCTCTGGGTTATCACCTTAATGATTTGGCAATACTTTCATTGCCCTTTAACGCTACATTGGGATCCAAATCTATACCGAGGAGATCTTTTATACTGTATTCCACATAATCAAGGTGTTCGAGCATTCTTTTTCTTGCCAGATCACAATCCCTTTTTTTTATAGCTTTTAACACATTGTGGTGTTGATTATAAATATCACGGGATTTAATGCTCTCATAGTATTTCCCGATGAATTCCTTAAGGATGTCATATATGGAGGACATTAGATGGGTCTGTATTTTGTTATGTGTAGCCTCTGAGATTGCGAGATGAAAATCCGCATCTTCCTTTACAACACTTATGCCTTCGTCCATTTTTGTCTTCATGGACAAGACACATTCCTCAATACGGGTTATATCGTTATTCGTTGCCCTTTCCGCTGCATAATAGGCGCTCCAGGTCTCAATAGCTTTTCTGCTCTCTATAAGCTCATAGGCGGTTTCAATATCATCTTTGAGAAGATGGTGAAGGGGTTCAAGCATTCTCCCTGATGCCAGGGATTTTATGACAGTCCTCTGCCTCTGAGATATCTCTAAAAAACCCATGCCCGCAAGTGAGTTCAATGCCTCGCGGAGTGACGGGCGGCTTACGCTAAGAGACTTCATCAGTTCTCTTTCAGGGGGCAGCATATCTCCTGGCCTTAAATCACCATTTAAAATAAGTGATTTTATCTGTTCAACTATTTTTGTGGAGATCTTTTCCTGTTTTATAGGTTGGAATTTTGGCCTGACCATATTACCTTGATCTTTTTTTCTAAAGGTTTGGATTTTTGGGTAGCAGGATCAGTTATGTTTGTCAACCAAGAAAAAGTTAAGATGTCAAAAAGTACTTAACACATAGACTAATGAATATATTCTCAAAATTTATTTGTCAATAAAAAATTCGTTTTTATATGGGGAAAATCCCTTGACAGGGAATCATTTTTTTGTTTAATGGTTAGATGGTCTTACCATAAAAATACTGCGGGTAAAAGATAATATTTTAACTTATATTGATGGAGGCGAGATGGCAAAGTTTTATGAGTATCAGGGAAAGGCTATCTTTAAGAAATCGGGCATCCCTATTCCTGAGGGCGAGGTGGCAGAATCCCCTGAGGAGGCAAAAAAGGCAGCAGAAAGGTTGGGAAGGCCTGTGGTGGTTAAGGCCCAGGTCTGGGCCGGTGGCAGGGGTAAATCCGGCGCCGTTAAATTCGCAGACACGCCCGATGGGGCTGAGAAGGCTGCAAGGGACATCCTGGGTATGGAAGTGAAAGGACTTGAGGTCAAGCAGGTCCTTGTTGAAGAAAAGCTTGATATTGCTAAGGAATTCTACGCAGGTGTCATCATCAATTCCGCCCAGGATGTGAGAGGTCCGGTATTGATGTTCAGTACAGAGGGCGGTGTGGATATCGAGTCAGTGCCGGAGGACAAGATAGCAATGATGAATGTGGATGTCATCAAGGGCCTTATGCCGTACGACACGCTTAACATGGTCATTTCAATGGGGGTAAAAGGCAAGGTAATCCGGCAAATCGCAGACGTAGTTTTCAAACTTTTCAATGCGTTCCAGACTAATGACTGCAGGACCCTGGAAATCAATCCCCTCGTATTGACAAAGGATAACAAGGTAATCGCAGCCGATTGCCGCATGGCGGTTGATGATCAGGCACTTTTCAGACACCCTGAGCTGGGCATTAAGATAGGCCGAGAGTTTCTCAAGGAGCCCACGGATTTCGATCTAATCGCATGGTCTTTCGAGGAGAATGATTTCCGGGGGACAAGCTATGTGGCACAGATGGCTCCCCCGGAGGAAGTGAGGAAGGGCGGTTATGTTGGTTACCACGGTATCGGCGGCGGTGCCGCAATGCTCGGCATGGATGCGTTGAACAAAGTGAACTTGAAGGTTGCGGATTATGCAGATACCAGCGGGAATCCAACCGCATCAAAGGTCTACCGGGTTGTCAAGCTCATTATGTCCCAGCCGGGTATTGAAG
>CAZUHR010000160.1:0-7602 GCA_964620335.1 uncultured Desulfobacteraceae bacterium | reverse complement strand
CGGACTATGTCAGCGATCAAGACTACTTCAGGGAATTTGAAGGATCGTTTTTTGGTTACCAAGCCAGGCCGGACCTGATAAAGGAGCTTGGTCGCCCCCTGGAAGATAGATATTCACCCACAAGAAGGTCCGCGCTGAGAGTCAGCAAATTTGGGGAGGGATACAGCCTTCAGGCACTGGGAAGTTATCACCAGCGGCCTGAAGATTTGGTTGAGGATAGAACTCCTCAGCCCGCGGGAGGGTTTGACTATATGCTACTTCCTGACAGGTTCATGGATTTTCCAATGTTTTTCAGTCTTGAAACAGACTACGATTATGTCTGGCGGGATGTTGGAAACAAGGGTCACCGGGCCTCTGTTTCTCCTGAACTCAGATTCCCCTGGTGGCTGGGACGTTATGTGGAATTCGAACCCTCAATCCGTTACACGCATACTGCACAATGGATAGATGATGATATTCAAGTGAACGAGAATTACCAGGATAAAGGGGCCTATGATGCACAGGGCAGACTGTCGACCAGCATCGAACGTGTTTTTAATATAAGCGGGGAAAAGATCAAAAAGGTGAAGCACAAGGTATCCCCTGTCCTGGGATACAGATACCGGAATCACTTGGACGAGGCTCAATACAAGCCCTGGTTTGAACCCATTGATGATGAGGGCGGTATAAACCTGGTCTTTTTTTCTCTTGAAAACTACCTGGATGCCCGGCTTGAAAATAAAAAGGGTGATGTAACATACCGTCAATGGGTAACCATGACCTTCACGCAGGGATATGATTTGCATGAGGCAAGACGCAACGACATACCTGGAAGTGATAGAGAGCCGTTTGTACCGCTTAACGGACTACTAACCGTAAGTCCAATTAAAAATATCGATCTTTTTTGTGAGGCGGAATGGGATCATTACGATAACGAAATATCCTTTGCCGATGTGGCCCTTGCGTTGTCTATGGAAAGATCCGGAAACAAACATGATAGCCTCAGCATAGACTATCAGTATGATAAAACAGGCCGGAAAAACCTAAATCTCGTGGCCAATTTGAACCTTGTTTCCGGGTTCTACGTAGGCGGATCGCTCGAAAGAGATATTGAGATTGATTACAATATCTCAAACAGCTATTGGGTTGGTTATGACAGTCAATGCTGGGGAGTGAGGCTGATTGCGGAAAGGGGTGTGAACGAGACGAGCATTATGGTGCTCTTCAGGCTAACAAACTTCGCCGATATCAAGGCCTGGTAAACGCCCGGAAAAATTTAGACCCTTACCTATCTCCGAGACGGTCCAAAAAGATTACAATAATCAGTCCGGCCAGCATCAAAAAGAGGGCGGATGTGACTTCCCCGTTCCACTTTTCCGGCAGTATGTTAGCCTGGACAAGCGGGACGACCTTTCCATTCATGTCTACAAGGCTTTCGACCGTTTCCTTCCAGGGCCAGACTTTCCTCAATGATCCGAGCATAAGGCCGGTCAATATGGCCACCATCACGTCATGATATTTTCCCAACAACCACCCCAAAAGGCGGGAGAATAAAACGATTCCAACACAGGCGCCCGCAGACACAAGGGCCAGAACAGCAAAATCCCTGTTGTTTACAGCCCCGAGGACATACTGATACTTACCTAGGAGCACCAGCATAAAAGACCCTGATATTCCGGGCAGAATCATGGCACAAATTCCTACAGCACCGCATAGAAAGATAAACCACGGTGTATTGGGAGTTTCTACGGGGACAACGCCCACGAGAAAATAAGTGCCTATTATGCCACCCAATAGGCAGACCCATATGAAGGGACTCCACTTTTCAATGCGCCGGCTGACGCTCACGACGGAGGCAAGAATCAGTCCCAAAAAAAATGACCAGACCAGGACAGGCTTGTTCTGAAGGAGCCAGTCAAGAACCCTGGCAAGGGTAAAAATGGCCGTTAAGATACCAAAACCCACTGCCAGGAGAAACTGCCAGGAAATGCTATTGAGCAGCATCCTGATTTTCAGGGTCGCGAGAAGTTGAACGCTCTTCAAATCGAATGACTTTATGGCGTTGATCAACTCTTCGTAAATGCCGAGGATAAAGGCCATGGTTCCGCCGGAAACCCCTGGGACAACATCGGAAGCCCCCATGCAAAACCCTTTCAAGGCCAGTATCAAGTAATCGAGAAAAGACCTGTTTTTCGTATTCGTTTGCATTTCTTTCTGACTATCAATAATTCTTTCATCCTAATGAAGGCGATGCGGGTTTTTTCGTGCAACCTTCGGTGCGCTCAGGCCCACCCTTGTCAGGGCGGGTTCCCGGTTTCCGAAAGGCGTTATCTCAAAAAGAATAAGAAAGAATAGATAACGCCTTGAGCAAATTGCCATCGCCGATAATGCCCCCGAAACTCATTTGTCAATGCTTTGCTATGGTTCAAAAACTGCCTTCATACAAAGGCAAGAATCAAAAGCCCCATAGCCCAGCAATAAGGTGCAAAATAGTAAAGATGGCCTTTTTTGACCATGCCCATGAGTAGTTTAAGTGCTACAAGCCCAACAAGCGCTGATGTGAGAAATCCGAAAAGCAGTGGCACGAAACCTACCCTTGCCAAGGCTTCGACGTTTAATTGAACTGCAAGGGCCGCGATAATTGCAGGGATTGCCAGTAAAAAGGAGAAACGGCCCGCTAATTCTCTGTCCAGACCGAATAACAGGCCGCATACGATAGTGGCTCCCGATCTGGAGATACCCGGTATGATGGCCAGTCCCTGTGCCGTGCCCACGGCAAGTGCCACAGTAAATCCGATCCGTGCCCGAGTTCCGTATCCTTCAGGCATAAGCCTGGTCAGACCGACAATAATTCCTGTAACAATGAGCATGACACCTACCGTACTCACCGATCCAAAAAGGTTTTCAAGTGACTTCCTAAAAACCAGGCCTATAATCCCGGTAGGAACAGAGCCGATAAGGACCCACCAGACAAGATAATCATATTGTTTTTTGGAGCTAACATCAGGACCTGATCTGCCGGAACCACGGAGTGTTTTCATGGTTTGCGTCAGGAGTTGCCATATCTCTTTTACCATTATACCGATATCGGAACGGAAATAGATGCATACCGCCAGCAGTGTCCCAAGGTGCAAGGAGCAATCAAGCAGAAGTTCTGGTTCCTTTAGACCAATCAGGTTCTGGAAAACTACCAAATGGCCTGAGCTACTGACAGGTAAGAATTCGGTCAAGCCCTGTATAATGCCTAAAAATATTGTTTCTAAGACTCTCACTCAGTTATTCCTTTTTCTGTTCCCATGGCCTTCCATTTCGTCTTCATCAACATTAACATCTGTCACTTAGCAGATGGCGAGGTAGATTTGCAAGCCGAAACTCGGCTCGCCTGATCCACTGTCAAATTCTAATATATTGATTCACATCAGATATTTTTGAAGGATGCCTTGATGGTGGGCCAGGGCTCGCCCTTTTCTTGACACGCTTTAGCTGTTCATTTATAGTTATTATTATAGGGTACGGCAGATTTAATGCCCTGGACATTCATTTGGAGGCAGTGGATGAAAACAAAGGTGGGTGTATTATCGTCAGGCGGCGATTGTCCCGGTATTAACAGCGCAATTCACTGGATGGTCTTTTCTGCTCTGGACAAAGACCTGGTATCCAGACGGGGGATAATGTTCGATATACTGGGCATTGTGGACGGCTGGAAGGGGCTTATTGAAGTAAAACCTGAAAAAAAGGAAAGCCTCAAGCGCTGGACTATTCCTCTGAAAACCGAAGTGGTCCGGACCTGGGCCAGGTCCGGAGGAACACGGCTTGGAACGACCCGAATTAATCCTTTTGATCCCAATAATGACAAATCGGAGATCCTTATCAGAAACTATAAAAAGCTGGGACTGGACGCTCTTGTTGTTATAGGGGGCATAGACAGTTTGGGGGTAACCTACAAACTGTACAAGGAAGGTCTGAAGGTCATCGGAGTTCCAAAGACCATTGATAGGAATCTCTCAGACACCGATTATACCCTGGGATTTGATTCAGCCGTCAACATCATCACATCAGACATTGACAGGCTGCGTGTTACCGCTGGTTCGCACAGCCGCATATTTGTTGTGGAGTGTATGGGGAGAAAAGCCGGGTGGTTGGCGCTGGAGGCCGGTGAAGCTTCGGGGGTGCCGATTATCCTGATTCCTGAGCATGATTTTGTGATTGATCGAGTCATTGAACTGCTGAAATTAAGGAAGAGAACATTTGAGCGCTACAGTATCGTTTTGGTTTCTGAAGGTGCAAAGCCGAGAGGTATGGAAGAAATCCATGAAAAACGGGGCAAAGACGGTTTCGGGCATTATTATTTGGGTGGCATCGGCGGTTTTCTTGCAGAGGAAATCCAGAAACACACCAATATGGAAGTGCGCTACGTGGCCCTCAGGCACCTTCAAAGAGGTGGCGCACCCTCCGCTTATGACCGTCGTATGGGCAGGAAATTTGGCGTTGCAGCCATTGACATGGTTGTGAACGAGGATTTTGGACGTATGGTCAGCCTCCAACATGGAGAAATTACTTCGGTGCCCCTGAAAAAGGCCATTGATAGTTTACACCTCGTAGACGTGGAAAAATTTTATAATACCAAGGATTACAAGACGCTGGACCAAATCCTCTAAACAAAAATCTTGCCGGGATTTAAAATCCCCTTAGGGTCAAATGCCTTCTTTATTCGGAACATGACTTCGAGACCGGCCCGGGAGATTTCCATTTGAAGATAGGGTGCTTTGGTTATCCCTATGCCATGTTCCCCTGAAAGGGTCCCGCCCATTTGAATCACTTTTTGAAATAAGTCTCTTACCATCTCATTGGCTTTTTCCATTTCCTTGGGACTGTTTTTATCAAGCATAATATTTACATGAAGGTTTCCATCCCCTGCATGTCCGAAGGCAGGAACCGGAAGACCGTGTTTTTGCGAAAGGTCGCCCAGAAAAGTTACGAGATCAGACAGTTTGCTTCGGGGAATAACTATGTCCTCACTGATCTTGTGGGGTCTCAATTTATAGAGAGAAGGGGAAACGTTTCTCCGGGCCTCCCAAAGCCTTTCTGCTTCCTCCCTGTTTGCCGCCGCTTTAAACTTTAGGGCATTTCCCTGCTTACACACCTCCCGGATCTTCCCTGCATCCCGGCTTACAAAATTTTTATCCCCATCTACCTCAATAAGCAGCATAGCCCCTGCTTTGCGGGGGATGGGAAAATCCATCTCCCCTCTAACACAATCGAGGCATTGCCTGTCAATAAATTCAAGGATGGAAGGGATAATCCTGTTCCGGATAATTTTAGAGACAACCTCAACGGCCGAGGTGACATCCGGGAAAAAGGCAATCATGGTCTTATTGGCTGCCGGTTTTGGTACCAGGCGAAGTATTACGGCAGTAATAACTGCCAGTGTGCCTTCAGATCCTATGAGCAGGCGGGTCAGGTCATAACCTGCCACGCCTTTCATGGTTTGCACCCCGGTATTTATTATCTCTCCTGTAGGCAGAACGACTGTCAAACCCAGAACGTAGTCTCTGGTCACACCGTACTTAACGGCCCTCAATCCCCCCGCACATTCCGCGACATTACCGCCTATTGTGGAAATATTCAGACTGGCTGGATCAGGCGGGTAAAAGAGATCAATCTTTTCCACGGCCTCCTGAAGACGGGCCGTTATAACGCCCGGCTCCACTTTACAGACAAGATTTTCCCTATCAATGGCCAGAATACGGTCAAACCGGTTCATGGCTATAACAATCCCTCCTCTTATTGGCACGGCACCGCCGCTCATGCCGCTTCCAGCCCCCCTGGGAACAACGGGAAACCCTTTTTTTGTTGCAAGCTTGAGAATACGGGATACCTGTTCAGTGTTTTCAGGGATAGCTACGGCATCAGGCATGAATTCCAGTCTGGTAGCGTCAGAGGAATATTCGATCAACGCCTTCCTCCCTGTGATCAAATATTCCAGGCCAACAATTTGTGCTATTTCTCTAAGGATTTCTTTGGAAATCATTGATTGATCGGTCTTCGGCTGGCTAGCGCATGTTCAAGTGTCATACTGTCCATGTACTTCAAGTCCCCGCCCATTGGAACGCCAAGCGCAATTCTCGTGATTTTGAGTTTCCCATCTTTTTCCGACAAAAGTTTTGCCAGGAAGAAGGCTGTTGCCTCTCCCTCTGTGGTAGGATTGGTGGCAAGAATTATCTCTTCGATCCCCTCTCTGTCGAGCCTGCCAAAAAGCTCGCCTATCTTTAGATCTTCCGGCCCAATTCCATTCAAAGGAGAAAGGACGCCGTGAAGAACATGGTAACGTCCTTTGAAAATACCGGCCTCCTCTATGGCAAGCTGGTCTCCAGGCCCTTCGACAATGCATATTGTCCCATTGGAACGGTTTCCGTCACTGCATATGGGACATGGATCATCATCGGTCAGATTGAAACAGGTGGAACACAATTTGATCTTCTCTTTAACTTCTATCAGGCTCTTAGCCAGACTTTCAGCCACTTCCCTGTTGCTTCTCAGCAAATACAATGCTACCCGCGTGGCAGATTTTTGTCCGATCCCCGGAAGCCTGGTAAACTGCTTAATCAAATTTTCGAGAGATTGCGGATAAATTCCCATAGTATTTACAATAATCCCGGCATCCCAGGAATATTAAGCCCCTTGGTCAATTTACCCATTTCTTCGTTCATCATGGTTTTTGCCCTGGACAGTGCATCATTAACCGCTGCCATGATAAGGTCTTGCAGCATTTCCGCATCATCCGGATCAATGACTTCCTGGTCGATGTGCACGGAAATAATTTCCTGCTTGCCATTGGCTACGACGCTCACCATGCCACCTCCGGAAGATGCCTCCACGATTCGGTTACCTACTTCTTCTTGCATCTTGGCCATCTTGGCCTGAAACTGCTGGGCCTGTTTCATGAGTTGGCCCATATCGGGCATTCCTTTCATTCCTGTACCTCCTCATTTCCCATTGTCTCTTTTGGAACGATTTGCCCCGCCTTCTTGGCAGGATATTCTTCTCTGATTTCTCCCTCGAACATATTCATGATATCCTGAACCGGTTGAGGAAGATCCGGTTGTTTTATAGCCTCCGGATTACTTCTTTCGGATGATATGTTTTCTTTGGCCAGGGTTTGGTTGTTATCGACAATTATTATTCGAATCTCTCGTTGAAAGAATTCCCGGCAATACCCGGATAGCAGATTATACCTATCTTTGTCTTCAAAATAGGTGGAAGAGAACGACCTCTTATCTTTGGAGATTTCAACTGTATTATCGGTCAGCTCAATGAGCTCCCAATCTTTCAGCATGCTGAACATTGCCCTGTTTTTTGATGAAAGGAACTTGAGAAAATCATCCCAGGTTCGACTGTCTTCGGCATCCAGTTTTTCCTCTTTCCGGGTTTTTTTCGGGCCTTGAGAAATCCAGGTTGCTGCCGGATCTGATAAATGGTCGACCAGAGGTTGTTCTTTTAGGTCTGGCATGGAGGTTAGTCTTTTCTCCAGGGACTCAACCTTTTTTATCAGTTCGTCAAAGGAGAGAAAATCATCAAGGTGACACAACTTGATCATAGTAGCTTCCAGAATCAAACGCGGAT
>CAZUHR010000159.1:0-7660 GCA_964620335.1 uncultured Desulfobacteraceae bacterium | reverse complement strand
GTATCCCTCTGGGGGGGAGATGTCGGCTATAAGACTATTGATGATAAGGAGCCCACAGGTATTTGCGGGTCCGGCATACTGGATGCCGTCTCGCAACTTTATCTTTCAGGAGTCCTGGACAAAGGCGGTCGAATACAGGAAGGTTCACACCCCCGTGTAGTCAGGAAAAACGGCCGATTAGAATTTATCCTTGTTCCCAAAGAGGGGGACCGGAATCGCCAGGAGATCTCCATCATCCAGAAGGATGTGCGTGAAATCCAGCTGGGCAAGGCAGCCATCCAGGCCGCAATTGAGATCCTTATGGAGACAGAGGGCATTTCCGAAAAGGAGATCCACAAAGTCATCATAGCGGGGGCCTTTGGAAGTTATATAGATATTTCCAATGCAATGGCCATCGGTATGCTGCCTTCCCTTCCTATCAACAGGTTTTTTCAGGTGGGAAATGCAGCCGGTGCAGGCGCCAGGCTTTTTCTGTTGTCTTTAACAAAACGGAAGGCGGTCGCGGATGTGCTGTCACGCATAAAATACATTGAATTGGCGAGCAACCCTGAATTTAGCAAGGCCTTCATCCGTGCCTGCTCGCTCAAACCATTTCATCCAAGTGGTAGTTAATCCACCGGTGCTACAGGAAAGGATCAAAAGCCCCTGGCGTCTCGTGCGATTATTATCAAGGAGAAAACTATGTTGATAATCGGTGAAAGGATAAATACGAGCCGCAAACTGATAAACGAAGGGGTAGCCAACCGGGACGCGGCATATATTCAGGGTGACGTGAGGTCTCAGGTAGACGCTGGGGCCGATCTGATCGATGTTAACGCCGGATCACGCCGGAATTCAGAGGTTGATGATCTATCCTGGCTTATTGAGGTCATCCAGGACGCCTTGCCACAGGTAAGACTCAGTATCGACAGCCCTAATCCGGACAGCATGAAGGCTGTCCTCAATCAGGTTGAACATCCGCCCATGCTGAACTCGATCACGGTTGAAAGGCCTCGTTTCGAGGCAATGGCACCGATAATCCAGCTCAGGGAGTGCGATGTCGTGGCCCTCTGTATTGATGACCGGGGCATTCCCAAGAGTGCGGGCCAGGCCCTGGAAAACGCGGTGCGGCTCGTCTCGGATCTGGAAAGCCTGGGTGTGAAGCGGGAAAGAATCTATTTGGATCCTGTTGTTCAGGCAGTCAGCGCCAATACGAATGCGGCGCTTACGGCCCTTGAGACTATCGATCGGATTCGACAGGAATTGGGGGGGGTCAACGTCGTCTGTGGTCTATCAAACATCTCATTCGGGTTGCCCAAGCGCCCACTTGTAAACAGGGTTTTTCTGACTCTGGCCATGAAGGCCGGGCTCAACGCGGCCATTGTTGATCCCCTGGATAACAAGCTCATGGGAACATTGAGGGCTACGGCTGTCCTGCTGGGTCAGGACCCATGGTGTCAAGCTTACACATCTGCCTTTCGGGAAGGCAAATTGGAGACATAAACCCTGTACCCCTTATCCTACGATTTCATAATATGCATGATAACCAGTAGTGGGTCATTTGCGAACAAAAATAATAGCCTGTAGGACTGTGATCGGAGAAATGCAGCAGGTGCTGCCGTCCGATATGGAATCTCTTGTTATTGAGGCCGGGCTACATCAAAATCCGGATAGATTGCGGGACGCCCTACAGAGAACGATTGATGAAATCACCGCCCATACGGAAACCATTATTATCGGGTATGGCTTGTGTTCCATGGGTGTGATAGGCCTCAAGGCTGCCCATAGCACTTTGGTCATTCCCCGTCAAGACGACTGTATCGCTATTTTTCTCGGCTCCCGAAGGCTTTATAAGGAGGTGCTAAACAAAGAGCCAGGCACCTACTTTCTGTCAAAAGGCTGGATAGACGCAGAGATTACCATTTTAGACGAGTTAAAGGGAATGGAGGAGCGCTATGGTAAGAAGCGTGCTGAACGGGTTATGAAGCGGATGCTTCAGCATTACAAGCGTCTTGCCTTCATCGACATGGGTTATCAGAACCAGGAGAAGTACCGCAAATTCTCTAGGATGACTGCTAAGAGATTCAACCTTAATTATCAAGAAATTAAGGGGACACCCGAATTTCTTAGAAAGATATGTAACGGTCCCTGGGGCCATGAATTCGTTGTAGTCCCTCCAGGTCATGCCGTTCGCCTTGAGGATTTTGGAATGGTTCCAGCCGAAGAGCAACCACCGAGTGGCCTGTCTGCGGCCTAAACCGAATATATTTGACCACGGCAAAGTTCGATGGTATCCTTTTTGAGATAACGCCTTTCGGAAACCGGCACCGCTTCAAGTAATATGAAAGAGCCACTGTTGATGCCAAAACTTTTTAATGGAACAAAAAAGTTAGTGCTGTCTATGGAAAAAATC
Organism: uncultured Desulfobacteraceae bacterium; assembly: GCA_964620335.1. Classification (GTDB taxonomy): domain Bacteria; phylum Desulfobacterota; class DSM-4660; order Desulfatiglandales; family Desulfatiglandaceae; genus JAFDHL01. The sequence continues at coordinate 5,268 of CAZUHR010000159.1, read as the reverse complement.
AGCAGGTATCACACTAACAATTTTTCTAAAAATTGCATATTATGTTCATTCCTTGACAAAGTAATAGGGGGTTGAAAATGAATATCGCAAAAAACCTTGAACGATCCGCATTCTACTTTCCTGATAGGCCTGCCGTGAGCGAAGACATGTCCGAAACCAGCTATGCCCAACTTAATGAATCGGCCAATCGCGTGGCAACCGCACTTATCAAGCTTGGCATTAAGCCCGGCGATCACATCGGGCTTTGCGCACCAAATTCCGGTGATTGGATTACCTTTTATTTCGGGGTGCTAAAGGCGGGCGTTGTGGCCGTGGCCCTCTCCAGCCTGCTTAAACGTGATGAATTGTCTCTTTTGATGAACCATTCGAAGCCTAAAATCATTTTCACTTCTGATGAAAAAGTGAATGAATTGGTTGAATTGAAGCGAGATAAATACCTGGAAAGAATCATCAGCCCTGAAGGGGACATGACTTTTCATCAGCTATTGGAGATGGGCTCGGGGAGCTTTAATGCCCTTGACAGGGAGCGAACCGATACGGCGGCCATCCTCTATACCGGCGGCACAACCGGAAGTCCCAAAGGGGTCATGCTAAGCCATGAGAACATAAACGCCGCCATACACACCGTAGTTTTTAATGAGCGTTCCAGCGAAACCGATAGGGCACTATGCTTTCTGCCCTTCAACCATGTCTTTGGACAAATGCACATTATGAATGCCACCATACTGAGTGCTGGTTGCCTGGAGGTAATGCCGGCCTTTGACCTGGATCGGGTCCTCTATGCAACGGCGGCCGGGCGAGTAACCAAACTTTTTGCTGTGCCTACTATTTATGTCCGTTTACTGGCACTTGAAGGACTGAAAGATAAGCTGGGATCAGTGCGATACTGCCTTTCAGCAGCCGCCAGCATGGCTGCGGACGCGGTTCGCCAGTGGAAAGAACGAACCGGCCTGGCCATCTATGAAGGCTACGGCATGACCGAAGCAGCTCCGACCGTCACCTTTAATCATCGTTACAGACACGTTATCGGTTCTGTAGGAACCGAGGTGCCGGGAGTGGAGATTCAGATTAGGGACCAGAACGGTAACCAAATAAAACAAGGGCATAAAGGAGAAATCTGCGTCCGGGGCCCAAATATCATGAAAGGTTATCTTGATGATCCTGAAGCGACACGGGAAGCATTTTGGGGAGGAGGATGGTTCCGTTCCGGTGACGTCGGCCTTTTTGAAGATGATGGCTACCTGTATATAGTAGACCGGCTTAAGGATATGATTATTACCGGCGGAGAAAACGTTTATTCCCGTGAGGTGGAAGAGGTCCTTTACACCAGGCCGGAAATCCAAGAGTGTGCGGTCATAGGCGTTCCGGATCCGGAATGGGGTGAGCGGGTGACGGCCTTTTTAATATTGCGTCCTGGTGAAACCTTTGATAAGGACACATTACACGTGCATATGAAATCTCATCTTTCACCCTTCAAGGTTCCCAAAGAGTACTTAACAGTAAATGATTTCCCTAGGAGTCCGGCCGGAAAGATATTGAAACGAGAACTAAAGAAACAATTTCTAGGCCAGCCATAAGGTTGCCATTGAAACCGGGGCGGGGGTAAATAAGCAGGAGAGAGTGGATGAGTTTGAATTAGTCGTTAGAAAAGCCGCTCCCGACTCGACAAGTAGGGGAGGGGAGTGATATAAGATTCATTCAATTGGGTTGAAAAACAACCAACTTGTAAGTAGGAGACCATGATAGGTGGAAACTGATAGGCAAGTTAAATTACGGATTGACAACCTCTCGCTTAGCTTTGGCGGTATCAGAGCCCTTATTGACGTGAGCATGGATATCAGGGATAACGAGATACTAGCTATTATCGGACCTAATGGTGCCGGCAAGACCGCCCTCCTCAATTGCATAAATGGCTTCTACAAACCTCAAAAAGGTGAGATATACTACGATGGGCAAAGAATTACCCGAATGCGCCCGGATAAGCTTGCCAAACTCGGCATTGCGAGAACCTTTCAGAATATCGAGCTGTACACCGGGCTAAGTACTCAAGATAACATTATGGCTGCCCGGCATGTTCTTATGCAGCAAAACTTCATTACCGGTGCGCTGTACTTTGGCTGGGCACTTAAGGAGGAAGTCGAGCACCGCCATACCGCAGAGGAGATTATCGACTTCCTGGAAATAGCACCAATTAGAAAAAAGGTAGTTGGTGTTTTATCCTACGGGATGCAAAAAAGGGTTGAGCTGGGAAGAGCATTAGCTCTGGAGCCGAAAATATTGCTTCTTGATGAGCCCATGGCAGGGATGAATATGGAGGAAAAGGAGGATATCGCCCGGTTCATACTTGATATATTTGAAGGTCAGGGAGCCACCTATCCTGATACGCCCGTTCTGAGGGATGGGATTAGTTGCATCATCCTTGTCGAACATGATATGGGAGTGGTTATGGACATTGCAGACAGGATTATCGTCCTCGATTTTGGACGCAAGATTGCCGAGGGCACCCCTGCCGAAATTAAGACCAATCCCAAGGTTATAAGTGCTTACCTGGGTAAGGAAAAACAGGAATAGTTGAGAGAACAGAAGGCTAAGGTAGCTCAGGAAAAATGCTAAAAGTAAATAATATTGAAGTTGTCTATATGAATGTTATTCAGGTGCTGCAAGGTGTAACCCTGGAGGTAGGTGACAGCCAAATCGTTGCCCTGCTCGGCGCGAATGGCGCGGGTAAGACTACCACACTAAAGGCAATATCAGGGATGCTAAAGACGGAAGAAGGAGAGGTTACAGACGGCAGCATTGTTTTTGATGGCAAGAGGATAGACAGGTATGGTCCCCAGGATATTGCTGTTATGGGCATAACCCAGATTATGGAAGGGCGAAGGGTCCTTGAGCACCTTACTGTTGAGGAGAATTTGTTTGTGGGCGCTTATTGCCGTAAAGACCGGGATGGAGTCAAGAGGGACATAGAAATGGTCTTTGACTATTTCCCCTACATTAAACACCTCCGCCGCCAAATAAGCGGCTATCTGTCCGGCGGTGAACAGCAGATGTTGGTGATCGGGCGGGCGCTCATGGCGCGTCCCAAGCTTATTCTTTTAGATGAGCCTTCACTCGGTCTTGCACCACTCCTGGTGGAAGAAATCTATGAGATTATTCGGGGAATCAATGCTGAGAAAAAGATGGCAATACTGCTTGTGGAGCAAAATGTAAGGGCTGCACTTGGTATTGCGGGTTATGGATATGTGATAGAGAATGGCAGGGTAGCTCTGAGTGGACCAGCCGAGAAGTTAAGGGATAATGAGGATGTTCAGGAATTCTATATGGGATTATCGGGAGTTGGCTCCAAAAAAAGCTATCGTGAGGTCAAGCACTACCGGCGAAGGAAGAGGTGGATTGCGTAGGAGAAGGCCACAGGGAAATGACTACCGGCATAGAGCAAGTTTATAGAGAAAAGGGTGATACCTGGCCCAAGATACTCAAATACAACTATGAAAAATATGGCGATAGCCGGAGAGCCATGCGCTATAAACATTATGGCATCTGGCAGCCTTATACCTGGAAGGACTACTATCTCGGCGTGAAATACCTCGCACTTGGACTCCTTTCCCTCGGCTTTGAACATGGAGATAAGGTGCTTATTATCGGCGATAATGCCCCTCAGTGGTACTATGCCGAGCTTGCCGCCCAGGCTATTCATGGGGCCTCAGTGGGACTGTATTCGGGTTTGCTTTCTTCGGAGATACAATACATTGCCGAGAATTCCGAGGCTCGATTTGCCGTCCTGCAGGATCAGGAGCAGATCGATAAGTTCCTTCAAATCAAGGACGAGCTGCCACTGCTCAAAAAGGTCGTATACTGGAACTATAAGGGACTTGCCCACTACGATGAACCTATTTTAGTGGGATATAACCAGGTGCTGCAATTTGGGGAAAAGTATGAAGAGGAACACCCCGGACACTTTGAGCGGAATGTGGAAACCGGCAAGCCTGATGATGTCTGCGCACTCGTGTATACCTCAGGAACCAGTGAAACTGCCCCAAAGGGAGCCGTCCATACCTATAGGACAATGATGACCGGTGCTTGGTATCACCTGAATCTCGACCCATGGTATGAGAATGATAATGTTGTCCCCTACCTGCCACCGGCCTGGATAAGTGAGCAATGGTTTGGGATTGGTTGCCACCTGCTGTCTGCCAGCGTCCTGAACTTCGCTGAAGCGCCGGAGACCCAACAGCGGGATACGAGGGAAACAGGGCCGAGCATTGTATTTTACGGGGCCAGGCTTTGGGAGAGTCAGGCAGCTATGGTGCAGGCACGGATTCTTGGCGCTGATGCCATCAAGAGGTTCGCCTTCCGTCTGTTAATGCCAATCGGCTATAAAATGGTCGATCTAAGAATTCAAAAGAAAAATCTAAGCCTTTTCTGGAAAATACTCCATACTGCGGCCGAGATAGCCCTATTGAGACCCATCAGAAAAAGCCTCGGCCTGTCAAATGCCAGAATTTGCTATACCACCGGGGCTATGCTCGGCCCGGACGTCTTCAGGTTTTACCATGCCCTCAATCTTCCTCTCAAAAGCCTGTATGGATCAACAGAGGGTGGAGCTCTAACCGGCGCCAAGAATGATGACATTAGTTTAGAGACGGTCGGCCCTGTTCATAAGGGAGCTGAGGTCAGGATAATTGATAATGGTGAACTGATTTATCGGCAGCCTGGTATTTTTATTGGCTACTATAATGATCCGGATAAGACTGCCGCAGTGCTTAAAGACGGTTGGTTTTACAGTGGAGACAGCTGTTTCATCAGGGAGGATGGTCACATTGTATTTATAGATAGGGTAAAGGATCTTGTTAGGCTAAACAATGGCGATACTTTGGCGCCCCAAAATATGGAAAGCCGGCTTAGGTTCAGTCCTTATATAAAGGATGCCTGGGTACTGGCCGGCCCGAAAGGAGCCTACGTTTCAGCGATCATAGTCATCAACTATGATAATGTCGGCAGGTGGGCCGGACAAAGGGGAGTGGCTTACACTACCTTCGCCGAACTCTCCCAGGCACCGGAGGTTTATGATCTGGTAAGGCAAGATATCGAAAGAGTCAACCACACGTTGCCCGTCGGTATTAGGGTGAGGAAATACGTTAATCTTCACAAGGAATTCGAGCCTGACGAGGGGGAGTTAACCAGAACCAGGAAGCTTCGAAGGGCATTTTTGGAAGAGCGCTACCGCGAGCTTATCGATGCGATCTATAGTGATAGGAACGAGGTTCC
>CAZUHR010000158.1:3782-7675 GCA_964620335.1 uncultured Desulfobacteraceae bacterium | reverse complement strand
TGAGGGATATCAACCACTCCGGGCATAATCCTTTCGGTCACCTCGGCAGAGATAATTGTTTGGCCTCTATCATTATAGACCCTTACCTTATCGCCGTTGGCGATCCCTCTAGGCCGGGCATCAATTGGGTTTATCAGCATCGCCTGATTTTGAAGCTCCCTCAGCCAGGGAATTTTCTCAAACTGGGAATGCGTTCGTCTCCTAAAATGGGTGGTTATGAGTTGCAGGGGGTACTTTTCTGCGAGAGAATCATCGCGGTTTTCCCAGGCCGGTATGTATTTGGGAATAGGCGGAATCTCCGGGTTGTTCATGTCCGCCAGTTTTTGGGAATATATTTCAATCTTACCCGAAGGAGTGGGGAAGCGATTTTTCTCCGGGTCATCAATCTGTTCCTTAAAGGCAACCTTTGGCTCTGGAAGTTTGATCCGGTATACGGCGCTCTCCTTAAAGGAGTCGTAGTCTGGGATGTCACTTCCTTTCACAAGCTCCCTGACCCATTCCTCATCCGTTTTATCTATGTGGTTGGGGAAGCCCAGTCTGATAGCCAGTTCCCTGCATATTTCGAGCGGAGATTTAGATTCGTATAACGGTTCGATGATTTTATTTACGTAGCCGTAGTGGGGTGTGGCTCCCCCGAGCGTTATGTCGTTTCTCTCCATAAATGTGTTGACCGGAAGAAGTATGTCAGCAAATTTGGCGGTGGATGTCATAAGCTGTTCGGCAACCACGATGAATTCCAAATTCTTGCTCGTGAGCGCCTCGACAACCTTGTTGATGTTGGGGAATTGATTGGCAAAGTTGGTGTGCATCACAAATAACATCCTGATGTCTGTAGGGTAGCCGCCGGCTTTCCCTTTGAGGATAGCGTCTGCCAGTTCGGCACAATGTATTCTGGCACTGCTATCGGCACCGTCCGAGGTAGGCAAGGAATATTTACGGGAGGGGGCCCCATCCTCGACCGGGTTACCCGGCCTCTCCGGAAGGTTGCCCAATTTGAATTCATAGCCTCCGTAATTAGGTGGCACGGCAGACCTGCTTGGCCACCCTCCGTGAACACCGACATTTCCCGTCATTGCTGCCAGGGTTTGGGCAGCACGGTGATATTGTTCACCATAGGCGGCACGGCCGGGACCTATACCGGCGACCAGTGCTGCCGGTTTAGTGGTTGCAAATTCTCTGGCCAGGCTCTCGATTACTGACGCAGATACTCCTGTGATAATTTCTGCCCATGCCGGTGTCTTTGGCAGGCTATCCTCAATCCCCAGAACATAGTCTTTGAATTGAGCAAACCCCACTGTGTATTTATCGAGGAACCCCTGGTCATGAAGGTTCTCTTTGATTAACACATAGGCCATGGCCAGGAGCATCGCAGTATCTGTTCCGGGGATTATTGGTATCCACTGACTGGCGAAGGTGGCTGTAGAGTCGGTGTACCTCGGGTCAATGGAGACAATCTTGGCGCCCGACTCCTTAGCCCGAATCAGGTGCCAGCTGGTATTACATTCGTGTATAGTAACGGCCGGGTTCCATCCCCACATAATTATCAGTCGCGAAGTGAGGAGATCGTCATATCCGCTACCTGAATTAGCGGTGCCGTATGTAGCCATGTCAGCGTATAGACCCCCCTCGAAGGAATGGACTCCCCACCATGCTGTAAAGCCGCCAGCTTTGGCAAATAGCCCTTCGATCAGGCGGGCACGATGCAGTTGCATGTTGTCCCCACCCCCACCCAAGAAGAAAGTGGCCGATGGTTCGTATGTATCCCTGATCCGTATGAACTCTTTGGCCACGGTATCCATGGCCTCATCCCAGGAAATTTTTTCGAATTTTCCTTCACCCCGCTCCCCCACTCTTTTCATGGGGAATTTAAGACGGTCGGGGTCATATAGCCGCTGGCGGTAGGCACGGCACCTCAGGCAGGCTCTCAGTTGTGACTCAGTTCCGCCATCGGTCTCTATTCTAACGACTACTCCGTCCCTAACGTGGACCCGGAGCAGACACTTCCCGCCGCAGTGGCTGCTGCAGGCAGTAGCGATTACCTTCTCGTCGCCGGTTTCGTCCTGCATTGCATAGCTTCCTTTACGATATTAAAGATAAACTTTACCAGGAATGAAGCCCCTGGCATATAATTTCTGTACTCTTTCTTCAAATGCCCTAAACCCGCTATTGGCAGAAAATTTGATTAGGCAAATAGATTGAAAAACCCCGTTGGTTGGGTGAGATATAATATAATTAAGCAACAAACAAAAACCTAACCAACGAGGTGAGATAAGATGGTACAACAAAGAGTGCTTCCATTCAAGATAGAAATGACCAGGGACACTCTAACGCCTCATGGGGGATTAGTGTTGGCCGGTGAATTTGCTGTAGGGATGGGATTGTTGGAGTCAGTGGACAGGAATTTACCCGAGCCTGGCAGTGGTGATGGATATAGGGCATCTGAATACGTTTTTCCTATTTTTTTGATGTTAAATGGTGGAGCCAGGAGCCTGGAGGATCTTCGTGAGATAAGGGATGATGAAGGGCTGAGGCAGATTTTACCTTTAGAGCGGGTTCCGTCATCTGATGCTACGGGAGACTGGCTTCGAAGGATGGGCACAGGTGGAGGTGTTGAAGGTCTTGAGGGGGTAAATGGAGGATTAATAAAACGAGGTATGAAATATGATGGGATATGCCTGAGCTCTCTGTTGGAAAATTAGATCATAAGATATCCATCAGGCGCCAGACTGGTTGCCAACATCACCATATTAATATCACGGTGTACCATCCAGCTATTGGCTTCTCTGTTGGTGATCTCAAGCCAAAACGTCTCAATCATTTCACTCAAAGGTGAATATTGCATCAGGCTTTCAATCTTAAAATCCAATGCATCTTTTTTGTGGAAAAGGCCCGGATTTTGCGCAATCCATCTTCGCAATTTATCAATAGCCTTGAATCCAATTGATAATCCCAACTCCCGAAATGCAAGACGGTAATCAGCAGAAAGTTTCAATTGATTCTGTTTTGCGTATGATTCCAAACCCATCAGAGAGGAATCCAATAGAGTCTTAAGCAAGTCGGTTTGTTCAAAATTTTCGTGAACAATCAACTGCGCAACTTTGAAGGCGTCACCCAAAAGACCGCCAATTCCTAAGGGGTCATCTGTGATCCAACTTTTGCCTTCGCAAATACTGGCCATGTCGGTAATTTCCACCTTTATGTCCGGCCGCGCCGATTTTTCATAATCTCTATCAGCGGTCGCCTGAAGCTGATTGTATGTAATGAATCCGTCGAGGGGATCGTGATGCCCCATGGACGCTACGAGAGGATACGAGAGGTCTATGCTCATCTTCCAGCACATGCGTTTCTGGCCGCCTGAGGCCGGCACATATGTAAAACGGACATGGGCTGTTTTGGCAAGCTCCATTGCCCAGTCATTGAAGGTTGAATCTCCGGTGGTTCGGGTTACGCAATTGAGAGCATGCATCCATTTTGTCAAGTAATGATAGTATTGGCCGTCCCGATCCCATTCCAAATGTTCGTCAAACGGATCAGCAGCCCCCCGTTCGTTCATTTCTTTACCGATTCTCAATCCACCCTTTGTAGGATGCATTCTTCCCTCCTGCTCATCCAGGCCGCTGATCCACCCGGTTCGTGGATCGTCATCACGGTGCCGGCCAAGGATGTTGTGAACCTGATCAACAAGACGCAATGCCAATTCCTTGTATTTTTCGTTCCTCGTTTGGTTAAAAAGCTCCAGGAAGTTGCAAACGGCAAATGCATCGGTCCACAAATAGCGCCTTGGCTGGACGCATCCGGTCGGTGAAAGTCCGGTCAAATTGGCAAATTCAGCCATGATCTCTCTAACCATAGACTGGGATGCCTTTCGTTTCATTTTTACTCCAAAGGCAGGT
>CAZUHR010000158.1:0-3682 GCA_964620335.1 uncultured Desulfobacteraceae bacterium | reverse complement strand
AAGGCAGGTCTGATGTATGATATGACTCATGAGCCAACATGCATTCCCCCTGAACAGGGATAAGGAGAGGTATGCTCTGGGTAATAGGAATAAAAAGTGCGCTAAAAACTTGAACAAACCATTAGCCATGAGTCTAACGTAAACTTAATCTCTTTACTTGCTCTTCCCGGGATCATTGGATTCCTTTTCGGAAGTCTTATCTCTCTTTTCAATATTCGCCCCGAGCTTCTCCGCTTGCCGAGCCGCATCCTCTGCTTTTGCTGAGGCCTTCGCGGCCCGGCGGGCGGCCTTCAAAGCCTTTTCTTTGGACTCCGAGGCAGCTTTAATTTTCGACTTTAGATCCTCATAGGAAGCCGAAGCGATCGCGGATTCCACTGCGTTGAGTTTTTCCTCCGCCTCTTTCGCTACAGCCTCAGCTTCCTTCTCCATCTCCCGAGCTTTTTTTTCCGCATCAGCAAGGAAGTCAATAGCTGAAGCAACTTCTCCCACCGTTCCCTCCTCAGGTTCCGCATCCAGCTCAATGTCCTTAGCCGCCAGAACCATGGTAACGATGGACAATCTGGAAATTAAGCTATCGATCTTGACATCAATTGGACTCACCAGTTGATTCCCACTGAGGCGAAAAGGGAAAAAGACCATGGCCGAATCAGCTGAGTGTTCTGCGATTTTATCCTCATTGACTTTTTCCACGATAATCGGTTCTGCTTCGATACGCACTTCCTCCAGTGTTTTTTGCAGTTTTTCTAAAGTACTCTTCGTTTCCATCCCACTGCTGGCTGCCAGCACACGAATTTTCGCTCCATCCCAGAAATGACTTCGCGTCATGAGATATGCAAAGAGAAGCATCAAGTGGCTGGTCGAGTCATCCCACCACCAGACATCAATTCTGCGGTTCTGTGGCGGTATTTCCTCAAGGGCGATCCATTCATCTTCATTGGCGTCCAGTATGACAATGTTGCTGCCGAAGCGGAAACCTGCTCTCAGGTTTCGCCCATACCTAATTTCGCCTAATCCGAGCATGCCTTTAGAAAGTCGATCGAGCCAGTTGAGTAGAATTGTATTAACCTTCAGCGGACCAACCCCAAATCCCTGCACAAGAATTTGAACCCCTATATGAAGTTTCGGGGCAACCACCACAAGAGGAAAGGCCTTCAGCCCATGTTCATCAATATCGCGTCTCAGCTCCTCTTCGGCTTCCTCTTTGAGTTTAAGCATCTTCATGCCTTCGCCCTCCAGGATTCTCACCGCCGTTGTAATGCCACTCCCTCCTTCCAGCCAGGAAGCGAACTGGAGGAGTTGACCGCGTCTCCGGGAATCATTGGAGAAGGCGAGGATCTGCGGACGCCAATCCCTCGGATGTTCAGGTTCCAGTGCGGCAGAAAGGAGATTTTCTCTGACCCGCTGAAGATGGTAGGATCTCCGGCTATCGGCCCATCGGGCCGGTCCCGAGGTTCGCTTGAGATACTGGTGTATAGCAAACAATATGGCAATTGCCACAGCACCGGCTGAAAGATTTATTGCCAACATGGCCCCGAGACATGCGAGAAAGCCCAAGAGACTTAGCCGGGAGTCAAACCATTTGAATGTAGGACGAAATGAAGGGCTGGCAGCACGGGCTTCGAAAAAAGTTGCATAATTCAGAAGGCCATAAGAGATAAGAAAAAACATGGAAACCACAGGGGCAATAATGTTCAGTTTCCCAAGACCGATGGTCGCAAAAGCGATACCGGTTGAAAGCAAAACCCCTTTACGGGGATTGGCGGCAGATCCTGACCCCTTGGCAAATGGCAAAAGGAACGGAAAGATTCGATCACCCGCCATGGACTGAAGGATGCGTGGTGCCCCCAGAAATGAGGCCATAGCAGAGGACAAGGTGGCCGCGATCACCCCGGCGTTAATGAGGAAGCCTAAAACCGCCACACGCTTCATGGCTCCATACTCACCTGCCAACACATTGCCAGGCAATGCCGCAGCGAAGACGACCGCAGCACCGAAATAGATGATGATGGAAATGCCAACGGCCAAAAACGTCCCTAGGGGAAGACTCCTGCCCGCATCCTTAAGATCCCCTGACATGCTCACACCCTGGGTGAAACCCGTGACCGCCGGGAAAAAGATGGCAAAGAGGATCCAGAATCTGGACCCAGATGCAGGAGATGCCCAGCTTTGAACGAGAGTGGCGGTATCCCATTCGGCTAACCCGCCTACAAAAAAGGAAACAAGTGCCGCGGCCAAAACAGCCATTACCACGTACTGGAATCTGGTTGCCCAGTCTGCGCCTAGCCAGGCGAAGATAAAAAGAAATGCCACGGCAAGTGCAGCAACGATCTGTGGAAGAGATTTTCCAGCTTCAGGAAGCATACCAGCCACCGCCTCGCCAAAACCAATGCAGTAAAATGCAATGGACACTGACTGCGCCAAGAAAAGGACAATGCCTATGGCGCCTCCGAATTCAACGCCTAGAGTACGGGAAATGAGATAATAGTCTCCACCCCCCTTGACCTTAAGATTTGTGGCGATGGCGGACAGAGAAAAACTGGTCAGCACCGAAATTGCATTGGCCAGACCGATAATGATAAGCGCGCGTCCAAGACCTGCATTCCCAACAACATACCCCAATCGCAAGAATAGAATGATCCCGAGGATAGTCAGGATGCTGGGTGTGAAGACACCTGAGAAAGTGCTCAGAGTCCCTTGTGGTGGAATCTTTGAGTTACTCTTTTTTGCTGTTCGTTCTGTCATTCAATTCCCTTATAAAATATTTAGCTGGCCAAATACCAGCTGATTACCTTTCAAATAGCTTGCCTCCTAATGATTACACTAAGCAAAAACGCAATTTCATTTCTTCTCTTGAACATAGCTTTCTCGTGATTGTCACATAGGTGTTTTCAGGACAGCTAGCAGGTGCGCGGGCGCTTTTTCCGCGCATCCTTGCCCAGACCGATGTTATATGCTGATCGACTCAAAGCTAAAGCCACGGATAGCATTTCTCACGGTGCTTCGCCCATTTACCTATTCCCAGCTCTTTAATTTTGCGTAAATTATTTATCGGTGCATTACCATGAAATGGCTTTAAAAAATCTAACTTTTTGCATTTCTCAAAAGAATCACATTCCCAGCATCCTTCAAAAGTATTGTCTTTTATGCATTTGATAATTTCACATGATCCCTCACATCCATCGCCGCCCAGCCGACATGGTAACTCACATTTTAATTCCGAGATCGCTTTCAATCCAGAAACGATCAAATCATAATGCTCAAATTCCTTTCTATTCGTACTTTTCAATTTGGCATACTCAGAGAATTGTTGACGACCAAGTTCCTTTAATAATTGCTTTGCTAAATCACAAGACCTGGATTGATATCGAATACAATCTCCGCAATATAGTCCGCAATACGCTGTTAGATCTCGTTCTTTCATTTCTTCGCTCATATAACGAGGAAGCTCACAGTCACGGCTCCGTAGTGTCCGGTTCGGCCTGGTATCTGATGCACTGGTATGTAAAACCCATTCTATATTGTTAGAAGTTGCTCGTTGTTTTTTAAAATCTCAGTTAATGGAAGCCCCCAATACTTGACTTCAATTTGTAGTTCTTCCAAAATTTCTGTTACTCCTAGTTGATCCGCACAGGCTTTGCATGCGGTTACATGAACACCTGCATCCAATGCTTCCTTAATCTTT
>CAZUHR010000157.1:0-7676 GCA_964620335.1 uncultured Desulfobacteraceae bacterium | reverse complement strand
TCGGGAAAAAAAGTCGTTCCAGTTCTCTCAAAATGATTATCCTTTTTTGTGTGTCCTGTTTTAACCCACAGATTCTTAGGAGGGATCAAATTACGAAATCTTATTTTTTCGCCCGTTCAGGGGCAGATAATAGGTCCCGTTTTCTTCCTCAACATACTCGGCGAGCTGGTAATACGCCGCCCGGGCAAAACGGGCAGGAAACGTGCGGTTCTTAACGCCACAGTAAAGAACATTATCCCGGCCCACGTAAAGGGTATCCGGCATTAACTCCTCTTGAGTGTCGTCACTCAAACTCAAAATAAACCTTTCATTTCCGTCCTCTTTTCCCTTATCCTGCCAAACAACTCTTCGCACCACAAAAGCCGTATCCTCAACTTCCACGTAACAGCGCTGCCCTTTCCAGTCAATGACGTATCTTCCATGCGAATCAAGCTCCATGTTGTTGTAAAAAAGCCTGATAAATTCCCGGTGGATCATCTCGGCCCCCTCATGATACCAGCGGCCTTCTTTGTCAATATAAATCAGGCAGGGGGGTATGTCATTTTCTGTCATCATCTTTGCCGCCTTTCTCTTTTTGGACGGTATTTTCTTTTCCTCTTTGTCATTCTGGGAACCTCGATGCTGCGGTCTTCAAGCCATGTCCGCGCTTCTGTGTGAAAGTCTGCCCGCCTGTCCCGGGTGGGCTGCCACATGGGCCTTGAAGGCTTTGACATCTTGTTTGCGGAGGATTTGGTTCAGCTTGCGATGAAAACTGGCGTAACCCCGTTCTATTTCACGTTCGTCCATAATACACGATACATCAAAAAATTATTGGTTCTGCTATCTCTTAGACTGGATAAGAGGATTCGCATTTAAGACCTTAATCTTATTTGATACCAGCCTCCTGAAATCAGAAAGAAAAGTGGTTTTTATCCAGTTCCTCTGATCCGCATCCAGCAGTTTTCCGGTATCTCGCAGTACTTTTTTAGGATCAGCAGATTCAATCCTGTTCAAAATGGCCTGATAGAAAAATAACGGACCACCAAATGATTTTTTTATCATGGTTTCGTTTAAGAGGTAGGCATTGTTCAAAATGAACCAGGCATCAAAGATATCTCTACCAGCCTGCCTTTCAATAAAGGTGATCACCTTTTCAGTCATTAAAAATGAGGGCTCGAGTGTAAGAACCGATACCCCTCGGAGAGACACGATTGTCGTTTCCAGTTCCTTCTCTCTTGTTGAGATTTCTATCTTTAGGTGAAAATTTCTGTCAGGTCCCATAAATTTCAGCTCAAAAAAAACCGTATTGTACTTAACGGCCTCATCGCTAATTTCCCACTTCTTCTTTTTTAATGCCTTTCCTATGGCTCTAAAAAGATCATGTGGGGAGAAGCCGGGAAGTGAATCATAATCAATATCTTCAGAGAAACGGGGCAAACCGTACAGCAACTTCAGCGCTGTTCCTCCCTTAAAAACTATTTGAGAACCCGCTTCAGATCTGGCAAGGGCCTGAACCACTTCAATAATTGTGTTTTCCCTGTACTGGTTAAAAAAATCCTGACTACCTGGCTTCATAACTATGTAACCTGAAAGATTTAATCATATTTTTAACAGTCCTGGAATAGGGGCGGGAATAATATTCAAGAAGATCCTCATCGAGTTTGTCCATGTCCACATCCCCCGGAAGGAGCTCTGCCAAACCCTTACTTTTCATATACAGCGTGTCCAAAAAGGCCTTTTCCGGTTCTGAAATAAAAAAATCATCCTTCTTGACCTGACCAAACCGAAATAGCGGGGAGACTATACGCCGATAAACAAACTCTATATCACCCACCCTGCATTTATGAGAACCCAGGCCCACGGAGAAAATTATCTGGGGAACCTGGACGATAATTCCCCAGTAATTAAGGGCGGTCTCAATTGAGATTACAGAAGGTTGGTAAAGGGCATTTGCCAGTGAAAAAATCGAGTGTTTTCGACCAACAATGGAATATAGATCACGACGCAAGCGGACAAGAATACCTCTTTCAACAAGCCTGGAGGCAGTTGTCCTGGCGCTTTCTCTGCTTATACCAAAAATAGCCTGGAGAGATGAAAGCGTAAAAAAGGGGCTATCAGTTTTGAGGAGCCTGGCAATATTGTTTTTGGGCATTGCCTGATACGATCATTTTTAACAAACAATTTTGTTTATTATTTTATAACCTCCTTTACGTCATTTGTCAAATAAAAGAATCAGCCAAACAAATGGCCACTCAATAATCGGGCTTTGTCCCAATGTTTTCGTTACGTTGTCAAATGTCTGCCGGATTCGCTCGACCCAATCAAGGTATTCCGGCTGCGCTGTTTTGCAAGTCCCGCAAAGCGGGACTTTTCATGAAATTGCACAGCGATTTCATGAAAAGTTGGACTATTGTGCCTTAAATTGGCTATCTGTCATCAAAAATCCGTTTTGCCTTACCTTCTGAGCGGGCAATAGACTGAGGCTCGACAATCCGGACATCTATCCCGAATCCGAGAAGGTCCTTGACCTTCTTTTCCATTTTTTGGATGAGTTCCGCGATCTTATCTTCACCGGCATCAGCCCAAAAATCAGGCTTTGTTTCGACGTTTACGGAGACACTATCAAGCCTTCCCTTTTTGCCTAGATGAATTTCATACTGCGGCGCGATTTCTTCAAAACCGAGCATCAGACTTTCCAGCTGGGAAGGGAACAAATTGACACCCCCTATGATCATCATGTCGTCGGTTCTGCCCTTAATGGCTCCATGCCTGACCAATGTCCTTCCGCAGCCGCATCTGTCTCTTGTAAGGGTAGTGATATCTCTTGTTCTATAGCGAATAATCGGCATTGCCTCTTTTTGAAAGGTAGTAAAAACCAATTCTCCGGACTCACCGTACGGCAGGGGCTGCAAGGTTTCAGGATCAATTATCTCCGGATAGAAATAGTCCTCATTGATGTGATACCCTGCCTTTTCCGGACATTCGATGGAAACACCGGGCCCGCCCAGTTCTGTGAGGCCGTAATCCCCTATGGCCAATGTCCCCAATCTTTCCTCAATCTCATCTCGCATCTCTTCGGTCATGGGTTCCGCCCCGTGAATACTGAGCCGCAGGGAGAGAGAATCCTTATCAACTCCCATCTCGCTCATCTTTTCCGCAACGGTGACGGCATAGGACGGGGTACAATGAAACACCGTGGTCCCAAAATCCTGCATCATCATGATCTGTCTTTCAGTATGCCCGGAACTCGTGGGGATCACCATGGCGCCGATCTTTTCCACGCCGTAATGATGACCGAATGCCCCTGTAAAAAGGGTATATCCAAATGCGATCTGGCACACATCATCCTGGCGGACACCGGCCATATAACAATTCCTGGCCATACAATTGACCCAGTTTTCCAGATCTCTTTTCGTATGAAATACAGGCGTAGGTTTTCCGGTAGTTCCTGATGATGCATGTAGTCTTAAAATATCTGATTGTGGGACCGCGCACAGGCCATAGGGATAATTATCCCTGAGATCTGACTTTGTCGTAAAAGGAAGCAGGGAGATATCTTCGATCGTTTTTATATCCTCCGCACGCACACCTTTTTCGTCAAAAAGTCGTTTGTAAAAAGGAACATTCTCATAGGCATATTTCACCGTCTGTTTCAAACTCTTTTCCTGGATGCCTGTCATCTCATCCCGAGACAGGCACTCGGTCTTCTCATCCCAGAACATGTCACTCCCCCCTATAGGCATATTTCAGTATTTTATCTTTTTAATTCGTGGATTTTGCAAGCGTCGAGTTTACCCTTTGGCTAATTTCCTCCGGGTCTCCAAAAAAGATACAGTGTGCCAGGCAGATGTTGTCGGCACACGCCGGCAAAAGTCCCTTGTCCACCCGGTGATGACAGAGGTTGCATTTTTGGGCGATACCCTTATCCGGGTCAAAGGCTATGGCATCGTAAGGGCAGACCTCTATACACGATTCACATCCGGTACACTTGTCATAATCCATTACAACAATACCATCTTCCCTTTTGGTAATAGCCTCCTCCGGGCATGCATCAACACAGGGGGGATCATCACAATGCCGGCATACATTCACCCGAAAAACAAAATCCAGCTTTCCGGCAACCAATTTTGGTCCGTCTTCTGACACATAGATCAATTTGATGCCGTCAGCAGCATTGTTCTCCTGTTTACAGGCCACTTCGCAGGTCTTGCATCCCCAGCAGGACTTATGGTCAATCACCAGAGCATATTTCTTCATGAGCAGCCTCCTATTTCTTTTCAGCAAATATCCTGCACAAAAGCGTTCTAACGTGGGTTGCCCCCATTGCCGGGTCGCAAGATTCATAGGCGTTATCCGTCAGGATATTGATATTTGATTCATCCCAGCCGTGCCCGGGATCTGTCCTTTCAGGAAACCACCAGGCATGCTCGGCTGAAACAATCCCCGGGTCCATACCCGCGAACAACTTTGCCCTTTGCCTGATCCTGCCTCGGGGTGATTCGATAATAACCCAATCGCCCTCCTCTACCCCTTCCTTCTTTGCGGTTTCGGGATGGATCTCCACAACCGGGTCCCTGTGAAGCTCCCTCAGCCAGGGCACCTGGCGATTTTCCGTATGGAAAAAACCCGGCAACCTCCTTCCGGTAATAAGGATATAAGGATAATCTTTGTACAATTCCGGGGTGCTCACAGGACTTTCCGGCGCTTCACGGTATTGGGGAAGGGGATCATAGCCCCATTTTTCAAGCTGAGTCGAATAAAGTTCAAATTTTCCTGTAGGGGTGGAAAATCCTTTCTCTTTATACTTCTGATATTTTACTTCTCCCCTGATGAAATCCATTTTTTTGAAGTCCTGCCATGTAATCCCCATGGGTTCCAGAATATAGTCCAAGCCCCCTTCAAAGGTATCCCACCAGTATTGTCCCTGCCCTACCCTGTGGGCGAGGGCATTAAGCATCTCATGATCTGATTTGCACTCCCCTACCTGGATGACCTTCCTCCGGGGCAGGATATGGCCATGTCTTTTCCAGAAGTCCCCGATATAATCCATCTCCAGCCATGTGGCGGCCGGCAGGACAATATCTGCAAGTTCGGCCGTCGGTGTTAAAAAAAAGTCGGAGACAGCCATGAATTCCACCTTTTCAAGGGCGCGGTAAACCTCCCTTGCATTACCACGGGTCATTACAGGGTTCGAGCTGATCAGAAACAACATCTTCACCGGATAGGGTTTCTCATCAAGAATGGCGTCCCATACGCACTTGGGGTTAATAATTGCAAAATTTCCGGCCAAGCGGAACCGCTCTCCACCCAATCGCTTTCTCTTCTGTTCTTTTGGGAGCATTTTATGGGCCCCGAATTGACCAACATTTCTTATTTTCGGGGCACTGAACAACATCTGCCCCCCCGGAACATCGATGTTTCCTGTTATGCCCATAAGGGCCATGAGGGATCTGTTATTGTCCGCACAATTGATCTGCTGTTCAATGGCCACGCCCCACTGGATAGCTGCGGGTTTGGTGGTTGCAAAGAGCCGTGCCGCCTCCTGGATTTTCTCCGCAGGGACCCACGTTATCTTTTCTACTTTATTCAGCGGATACTCGTTTACCCTTTCAACAAAAGGCCCCCATCCATGGACATGGTTTTCCACGAACTCCCTGTCATACAGTTCTTCATTTACAATAACATTGAGCATTCCCAGGGCTAATGCCGTATCTGTCCCGGGTCTGAGCTTAAGCCAGATATCGGCGCGGGCGGCAATTCTTGTAAGTCTCGGGTCAACCGAAATAAGTTTCGCTCCCTTGTCCAGGCTCACCGAAAAAGGCTCACCCTTATAACAGTCAGGGTTGCTTATGACGAGGTTGTTGCCCCACACCATGATGCATTTGGGATGGTTTTCGTAATCAACGATTGGATTTGTTCCGCAGGTTAAAATGCTTGTGGCAATCCGGGGACCGTAGCAAAAATGCCCTGCCGTAAGGACATTGGGGGTGCCGAGCAGATTTGCAAAACGGTAAATGACCGCCTCGTTCTCCCTTCCCGTGCCGTAACCAGGCACGATCGATTCCGCCCCGAATTCATCTTTATAATGCAATATCCGTTCTGCAATGGTATCCAGTGCCTCGTCCCAAGAGATGCGCTCCCATTTTCCACTTGCCTTTGGCCCTATTCTTCGTACAGGATAAGTTAAGCGATCAGGGTGATAAGCCAATTGCGCTGATGCAATACCTTTGCTGCAAAGTGTCCCATGGTTTATGGGACAGTCGGGATCACCGTTAATCTTTGCCACTTTGCCGTCTTTGACATAGACCAGAACACCGCATCCGCCATGACACATCCTGCAATGGCTTTTAACCATAGAATCATACTCGTAAACTTCCATCTCGCGAGTGACGTTGCTATAAGCGAATTCAGGCATAAAGGCACCCCCTTCGACTTTATTATCCAAATAGGCTTTTTACTTTACAAAAGCCGGGAAGATCTTGTCACCATAATTTTTATATTAATTGTGCCTTCTTTTCCCTTTGAAAGCCGGGAATTTGAGACTATATCCCGCTTGACATCAAAGTGTGGTTGGCCTAACAATAAAAAATTATAGCAACTTATAGAATTGCGAAGCAATTTTATGGAACGCGGCTTCGCCGCTCCGAAAAAAGGAAATTCCTATACAACCAAGTTATAGAGGCTTTAATCATCGGGAGGATATTAATATGGCGGATGCAGAAGGGCTTTTGGAGGCCAGGGATGTAAATGAGATGCCGGTGAGAAATACCGGCAGTCATAGGGCATGGATAAAGGGTACGGATAACCTTGACTGGGGAATGAAAAGCCGGCTGTCCCACTTGGTTAAGCCGGACGGACACTGTCAGTTTCTCCCAATCGATCACGGTTATTTCCAGGGTCCCACGCGTTGTCTTGAGAGGCCGGGGGAAACAATTCGGGAACTGCTTCCATATGCGGACGGTCTGTTTGTGACACGTGGTGTGCTCCGCTCGGCTGTTGATCCTACGATAGATACCCCTATCATCTTGAGGGTTTCCGGAGGAACCAGCGTAGTGGGAAAGGACCTGGCAAATGAAATAATTACGACCTCCATTGAAGAGATAATCCGTCTTAATGTTGCAGCAGTGGGGCTTTCCATTTTCGTAGGCAGTGATTATGAGAAAGAAACCCTTCAAAACCTGTCGATGCTTGTTGATGAATGTGAGGACTACGGCATACCGGTCATGGCGGTGACTGCCGTGGGAAAGGAGCTTGAAAAAAGGACTGCGCGATTCCTAGGCCTTTCATGCCGCATTGCCGCCGAACTGGGAGCAAAGATCGTAAAGACCTATTACTGCGCTGAAGATTTTGAAAAGGTTACAAATGGGTGTCCGGTGCCGGTGGTGATTGCAGGTGGTCCCAAGTGTGAGACAGAGCTTGAGGTCTTCGATTTTGTTTACGACGGCCTACAGAAAGGGGCCATCGGGGTTAACCTGGGCAGGAACGTATGGCAAAACCCACATCCTGCGGCCATGATGAGGGCGCTCAATGGTGTCATTCACGACAGTCTCACGCCTAAACAGGCATTTGAGCTTTTTGATACCTTAAAAAGGCAAGTGAAATAATTTAGTAGTTGAGTGGTTACCACCAACCAAAACCAGGTACAAGTTCATGACTTATAACAAGTCCATGCGTGTTTTGATGTATTACAGCAACCA
>CAZUHR010000156.1:0-7682 GCA_964620335.1 uncultured Desulfobacteraceae bacterium | reverse complement strand
GGCGTTAGCTGTGGACAAACCAGGGAAGAATATGCAGCCTTTCATCATTGAGCCGTCCTTCGACGAAGAAGCTATATTCCAACATGAAGGCGAGGAATTTATGTATGTCCTGGAGGGCAAGCATGAGCTAATCTACGATGGGGAAAAATATATCATGGAGGAAGGCGACTGTGTCTATTTTGATTCCACAGCGCCCCATTCAGGAAAAAGTTTAGGTAAAAAGAAAGCAAAACTTTTAGCAGTTATGTTCAACTATAAAAGGGATTGAAATCTCGTATAAACAGAGCGCCAAACCAGCTTTGATTAAGAGTTCAGGGGGTAATAAATGCTAGAAATATAGTAATATCAAGGCTATATAGATTTCGAATAGGAGGGCAAATATGGAGAAAAAGATTGTCATTATTGGAACAGTCAATACCAAAGCTGACCAGTTGGGGTTTCTTAAAGAGAGGATTGAATCCAGAGGGCACAAGGCCATACTCATGGATATTAGCATGGGAGGTCCTCCCGCTTTTCAGGCGGACATCACGCCCGAAGAAATAGCTGGTTTGGCGGGTAAGGATATAGAAGAGATACGGGCATCGAAGGATAGGCTTAGTATCACAAATGCGATGACTGCCGGGGCTCAGCAAAAGGCCTTGGATCTCATTTCACGCGGGGAACTCGACGGTATTGTATCCTTAGGAGGGGCAACAATTGCACTTATTGGATCACTTGTGATGTCCAAATTACCCTTTGGGATTCCCAAGGTTATTGGTGTACCTGCGGCCATGGGAGGGTATGTGGAAAAGTGGTTTGGTTCCGTTGATTCCGTTGTTATGCAGCTTATTATGGAAATTGCAGGGATGAATGATCTCGTTAAGAATGCCATTGCGCAAGTAGCCGGGACCATTTCAGGGATGGTGGAGGAAGCATATGATTACACGTCATTGAAGCTTCCCTATCCTTCCGTGGCTGTTACCGAACTGGGGTTTTCAGATCAATGCGCCAAGTATGTGGAGCAGTTTTTAACGGAAAAGGGGTATAATGCGTATGTCTTTCATGCCCAGGGTATAAGTGATAGGGCCATGGATCGGCTGATATCTCAGGGCTACTTCGAAGGCGTCATAGAGATTGTTCCTGCCGGACTTATCGAAGAAAGGTTTAAAGGAAATCGTGCTGCCGGTATGGCAAGACTTGACGCTGCCGGTGAAAGGGGTATCCCGCAGGTATGGGCCCCCTGCTGCCTGAACATTACAGGTGCAGGTATAACGAGAACCAACAGGGAAAAGTATCTTGCAACGGGAAAGGTTCTGGAGATCGATGAGTTGAGGGCCATGGCCCGATTTCCAAGAGATGAACTTATCATAGGTGCACAACTCTATGCGGATAAAATAAACAAGTGCAAGGGGCCCATAAAGCTGGTGGTCCCATTGAGAGGCTGGTCTTCACTGGAAAGAGAAGGAAGCCCGCTGTTGGACCCGGAAGAGGATCAGCTTTTCATAGAGGAATTGAAGAAAAATCTCAGGGTTCCTCTTGAGATAGAGGAAGTGGATTGTAATCTTGAAGACATTGAAACAGCCCGGGCATTGGTTGAGAGCCTGGATAAGTATATGAAGGAGGAAAAGTAATGAAAAAGGAGTTTTTTAACCAAGATATCGAAACCATGGGTCCAGAGAAATTGCGCCCGATTCAGGAAGAAAAGTTTTTAAAGCAAATAGAATATGTATGGGAAAAGTCAGCCTTCTACCAGAAAAAGTTTAAGGAACATGGGATTGAGAGAGGTGATATAAAGGGATTAGAGGATTTGCCCAAATTTCCCTTTACAGAAAAAGACGAGCTGAGGGATAGCCAGGAAGTACATCCCCCCTTAGGATTCCACTGTGCAGCCCCTATGGACGATATCATCCGCATCCACTCCTCATCAGGCACCACAGGTGTGCCCACATTTGTCGGGATTACGCGGCACGATTGGAAAGTCTGGACTGAAATTACCGCCCGTTCCCTTTTTGCAAAGGGTGTGAGGCCTACGGACATTGTGATCCATGCTGTGGGGCTGACCTTTTTTGTAGGCGGGCTTCCGGTTAAGGACGCTATCGAGCATATTGGGGCGGCCTTTGTTCCAATAGGTACTGGAGCATCCGATCGTGTGGTCGTGACCACAAAATGGTTGGGGGGTAATGTGCTGCATTGTACCCCGTCCTATGCACAGTATTTGGCTGATTACATAAGGAAAAAGAAAAATATGGAACCATCGGAACTCGGTTTCAAAAAGCTTGTGCTTGGGGCTGAACCTGGAGGCGGAGTCCCGGCGATAAAGAAGAGACTGCAGGAAGATTACCAGGCCATTGTCAGCGAAGGTATGGGGAACTCGGACGCAGCGCCCATTATCTTTGGAGAATGCCCTGCTGGACAGGGTATGCATTTCTGCGCTCAGGAATACATATTTCCTGAATTGATTGATCCGGATTCCGGCGATCTCCTAGAGATCAAGGATGGGGCAGAAGGGGAACTGGTTTACACCCTGATCGATAGGGAGTGTTGTCCTGTGGTAAGGTTTAGAACGAGGGACAGGATTACCGTATTTACAGATCCCTGTGAGTGCGGCAGGACCAGTTTTCGCATAAGATGTATAGGCCGGACCGACGATATGCTTATCGTGCTGGGGGTGAATGTATTTCCTTCGGCTATTAAGGATATTATTACTTCTTTTCGGCCACGAACTACCGGTGACATGCTTGTCCTGCTAGACAAACCCGGTCCGAAGGTGGACCCGCCACTAAAAATTCAGGCCGAGTACTCATCGGGCGAAAAAGACCTCGAGACCCTGAAAAAAGAGCTGGAAGGGGTGTTGAGAGAAAAGATGGTATTCAGGGCTGACGTGGAACTGGTACCTGAGGGAACGCTTCCCCGTTTTGAGATGAAGGCGAAGCTCATCAGGAAGCTGTATGAAGGGGAATGATCTGTGAGCGGGATTATTTTAAGCGGCATACGAATCTAAGATGGCCTCTATGACGTCCCATCGAATCATATTCTGGCAGATCAAGGGCGTGTGGGCCTTTGATTTTTTAAAAAGCAACAAGAGGAATCTTTAATCATTTTAGTAAGAAAACAGGAGGTAGATGGAATGGCGGACAAGTCTTACGATGCTATTGTTATTGGTGGTGGACACCATGGAACGATTATTGCTCCTTACCTGGCCAAGGCCGGTATGAAAGTAGGGGTCTTTGAACGTAATGATCGTCTTGGCGGAGGAGCTGTGACTGAAGACGGGCCGGCGCCAGGATTTCGGATGAATTTCTGTGCCAACTTTACGCGTTTTTATGGTCACCCTGCTTATAAAGAATTTAATCTTCGTGATGAAGGGTTGGAATATGTATTTCCTGATACAAATGAGGCCATCGTCTTTGATGATGAAACCGCCTATGTAAGCTACGCTGCTTTTCCGGTGGTGAATCAGGAAACAGGGGAAACAAAGTTTAGCGAAGAAAACGTCAAAAAGACTTATGAGGAAATCGCCCGGTTTTCTAAGCCTGACGCGGAAAGGTATCTTCATTTAACGGAACTATACAAAGAAAAATGGCGGCCTGCGTTTGGCAAGTATAAATACTCGTTACCTACTCCGTGGGGGACCCCTGATGCTCTGGAAGCACTTCTATCTGATCCTGAGAGCGGGCTGGACCCATCCATGCAATTTATGACATGCAAACAGATTGCCCACTATTTTTTCGAGAGTCCTGAACTCAGGATAGTATGTATCAGGGGGTTTGAAACGTCGGGTGGTATCTTTCCTGATGATTTGCCGGGCATTAGCCTTATAATTGCTACTATCCATCTGGTGCTCGGGTGGGAGCCTGCGGCTATTGCCAAAGGTGCATCAGGGGCAATCACTGATGCCCTGGTTTCAGCAGGGAAAAAACTGGGCGTTGAATATTTTGTCAATTCGGAAACAGACAAAGTTATTATAGAAAATGGTAAGGCCAAAGGGATACGGCTGACCGATGGTACTGAAGTTGCGGCAAGGCAATTGGTAGTAGGTGATATTGGGACTCCACAAATGTTCCTTCGCCTAATCGGAGAAGAGCATCTAAATAGCGAAATGAAACGCAGGCTTGAAACCAATTTATATGACAGGGGTCATGCTTGGTGGGGGACGTTAGCTTTGCATGAACTTCCCGAATATAAAGTGGCAAAGGACAACCCGGATATAAATGCCACGCCACGTACCTACTGGGCGTCTAAGGACCTGGCGTATCTGGAAAATAAATATATGCATGAAATTTTTCTTTTAGGGATGCCTTCCAAGTTTTTTTGTTTGACGGCACCTGACACTGTTTGGGATCCATCTCGAGCACCGGAAGGCAAACATACTGTCCTGTTTGAGGATTATACTTGTCCTGTCAGTTTCTTTTCCAGGAAGGAGTGGCGCCAGCTATCGGATGAATTTATGGATTCCCTTGTTCAGCAATGGCTGAAATATGCCCCAAATATGACCAAAGACAATATCATAGGATATCGTCTTACGCCTCCTCCAGATTTGCAGGATACGCATCTGGATATGAGAGATGGATCATGGAGTGAGGGTAGCATGGCTGGTTCTGGGAGTGGCCGTTTTAGAGGACTGCCCGGGGGTTTTCGGACATTTATTAAAAGTCTTTATATGTGTTCTTCATGTATAGTTGGCGGCGGTGGTATAGCTAGGAGCTCCAGTTTTAATTGTTACCAGGCGATAGCAGAAGACTTTGGGCTGCCGAGGCCAAAACTTTAATATGCGAGGACTCTTTGGAAATAAGGAGGCGTAACTAACTAATTAATCAACCTCTGGATGAGCAGACGGCAAGCATAGGAGAAATGCTATGTCTTTTATGAACAATCTTTTCAATTTGGAGGGAAAGGTAGCCTTGGTCACAGGGGCCGCTTTGGGGTTAGGGCGAAGTTTTGCCCAAACTCTGGCTGAAGTAGGGGCGGATGTAGTCATTGTGGATATCGATAAAGGTTATCTAAATGAGACAGAAGGAATTCTAAAAAAATCAGGTAGAAAAGTCCTCAAGATTGTCGCTGATGTGTCCAATCCCACCGATGTCGCCCGAATGGCTGATGAGACTGTTTCCAAACTCGGTCAACTCAATATTGCAGTAAACAATGCAGGGATTATCACAAAACCTGCCCGTTTTCATGAAATGCCTCCTGAAGACTGGAACAAAGTGATCATGGTAAATTTGACAGGCGTGTTTCTATGTATGCAGAAAGAAATAGAGGTTATGTTGAAGCAAGGGAATGGGGGCAGCATTATTAATCTTTCCTCTATTCTGGGACTTGTAGGATTGGATTCTGACTTGATGCCGCGTGTTAATTATATAGCATCAAAACATGGTGTGATCGGCCTCACAAAACAGGGTGCCGTTGAATATGCCGAGTATGGTATCAGGGTGAATGCCATTGCGCCGGCTTGGTTTTCGGGAACATCGCTTAGTAAAGACAGGACTAAGGTCCAAACAAGGGAAGAACAGGATCTCAGGGAAAAGAGGATATCAGCCCTAAGTCCAATGAAAAGACGCGGACGCATAGATGAGCTTCAAGGACTTTTGGTTTTCCTTGCATCCGATGCATCCACTTACTCAACTGGCCAGGTTTTCGTGTTAGACGGGGGATGGACGGCACATTAAATAAGGATGATCCGATTCCGCTTGCCCGGGCAAGACAGAGGAAGAAGGGATATGGAAGTGCGGATACATAAGTGCTCGTTGCAATAAGAGTGTTCGACTATGATGTTCGCCGGGTTGCATATTCTGTGAGGTTTAAGGTTAAGGCAAGATTTCAGTAATTACTGAGGAGAATGATCTGTGGGTGAAATAAAATTTATTGACACTTCTCTGAGGGACGGCAACCAAAGTCTTTGGGATGCCACGGGATTGAAGGCAAGCATGATACTTACAGTAGCCCCGGAGATAGATCGCGTGGGGTTTCATGCCGTTGATTTTATCGCAAGCACTCATATGCAGACATCTGTCCGGTATCATCGTGAAAATCCCTGGGAGAAAATACGGCTTGCTTCACAGGCCATGCCAAATACGCGTCTCTGTTTTGGAACGACAGGGCGTCGTTTCGTTGGATTTAGGCGCTGCCCTGACTCGATTCTTCAGCTGGTCTATGAGCGTATGGCGGCCAACGGAATACGGCGTGTATGGATTATAGATGCGCCCCATGAAGAAGATGTCATCTATAAGAACGCAGGGATGGCAAAGGCATCAGGCATTGAAGATTTCATGGTCGCTCTGAGTTATTCGATTAGTCCTGTCCATACGGACGAGTACTATGCCAAGAAGGCCCAAATGATTACAGACTGCCCTGATGTGGATACGGTCTATTTAAAAGACCAAGGAGGTCTCTTAACGCCTGAACGAGTGAAAACGCTTGTGCCGGCCATTCAAGCCAATCTTAACGGAAGGCCTCTTGAGATCCATACCCATTGCAACACAGGGTTAGGTCCCATTGTCTGTTTGGAGGCGATCCGTTTAGGGGTAGACAGGGTGCATACGGGTGTCCCCCCTCTGGCAAATGGTACCGGACAGCCATCAATATTTAATATCCTTAAAAATATTAAACACATGGGCTACTCTGCCAACCTGAACGAAGAGGCCCTTAGAAATTATTCATCTCATTTGATGGAAATTGCCGAAAGAGAAGGGCGGCCAAAGGGTGCACCCTTAGAGTACGACCTTGCTTATTATGAGCATCAGGTGCCAGGAGGCATGGTCACCACACTGAAACGCCAGCTCTCAGAGGCAGGCAAGGCAGACAGCCTGGAAAAAGTGCTTGAGGAGATTGTCAGGGTCCGCAAAGAATTAGGTTATCCAATTATGGTGACACCCTTTTCTCAATTTGTGGCTACCCAGGCAACGATGAATGTTATTTCCGGTGAGCGTTATAAAATGGTGCCAGACGGCGTTATTGAATACATCGCCGGTTACTTTGGAGAACCGCCTGCACCTATAGAACAGGACGTTTTAGATAAGGTACGCAGTCTTCCAAAAACAAAGAAACTCATGAATGAAGAGTTTCCACAGCCGTCTGTCAAAGAAATACGTAAGCAGATGGGAATTGGACCTGGCGTATCTGACGAAGAGTTTTTGCTACGTCACGCCCTTGGTGATGACGAGGTCGATGTTATGCTCGCTGCAAGCAAAAAATAGGCGCCATTATCCATGAAATTCATCAATTTTTCCAAGATCTTAGACAAAGAGCTGAGCAATTGGCGACGACCTTTTGCGGTAAGTTAAAACTAAAATGCCTGTTTTTCAGATTGGACTAAATACATGGGGTAAAGTTCATGAATTCAAACAAAACCATTCTGATTATTAGTACACTGGATACCAAAGGCCAAGAGACCTTGTTTATAAAAAAAATCATAGAAGAAAGGGGGTTAAAGAGTCTGGTGATGGATGTGGGCATCGTGGGTGAGCCCTATTTTACCCCGGATATCCCAGCCCACAAGGTTGCTGAGGCCGCCTCAAGAACCTTGCCCCAATTGGTTGCAATGAAGGATGAATCCAGGGCCATGGGAGAGATGGGCATAGGAGCAGAGAACATGGCTTCAGAACTTTTCCGAAATGGTGATTTTGATGGGGTTATGTCCCTGGGTGGAACGATGGGTACAGCTGTGGCCCTCAGGGTTTTCAGAAGGCTTCCCATCGGGATGACCA
>CAZUHR010000155.1:0-7758 GCA_964620335.1 uncultured Desulfobacteraceae bacterium | reverse complement strand
GCCTTTATGATTTCGTTCATTTTTTCTTCGATTTTTGGCAGGTCCTCTTCTTTAAGCGGCCGCTTGTAATCAAAGTCATAATAAAAACCATCTTCTATGGCCGGGCCAATAGTCACTTTGACGCCCGGAAAGAGCTCTCTTACGGCCATGGCCATCACGTGAGAAGTACTGTGGCGAATAATTTCTAGCCCTTCCTCCGAGTCTATGTAAATAGGTTCCGGTTTTGAATCAAACTCCACCTGACTCGAAAGATCGAGGATATCTCCATTAACCCTCACCCCAACCACTTTTTCAAGTCCTTTCAACTTCAATTTGCGCAAGACCTCCATTGCCGATAAAGAACCGGCATCCGCTTCAGGTGCGGGCTCATTCTTTAACTGATCAGAAGAGGTTATCATAAGGTTCTCGTCCAAAGAAAACAAGGCATCCGAATCAAGTAATTCGCTTGCCCAGATGCCTCATATTATTTCTAATTAAAAACTCAATTTAATGTAAAACTTTTATCTTTTTGTGCTTCTCAAACAAAAACACACTGTTTTAAATAAATTAGACCTAGCCAAGCTCTCCCCTTGCTAACTCCGGCGGCGTAATGTTCGAAATCATCCTCACGCGCTATCAAATCCTAAAAAGCGCTGTATTTATAACCAATAAGATGATGAAATGCAAGTAAAAAATAGTGTTGTCGAATGCGAAAAAGGGATTGTGCCTAAACACAACCCCCTGGCGTGCATGGTAGGCACGAAGGGATTTGAACCCTTGACCCCTACCGTGTCAGGGTAGTGCTCTCCCCCTGAGCTACGTGCCTGCTAATTTCATAACTATCAAGCCGGCTTTTTCATGTCAAGTCGTATTCTGCTGGTTTTTAAAACGACACTAGACACCCGAAACAGCAAGTTTCACCTGATGTTATAATTAACCCTCTGACTCTTCACCCATCATTGAAAACCAATAGCGCATGTAATGCAGTCCGGAGCTAATAGTTAAGAGTCCGGTTACCCAAAAAATATAGTCACCAAATTGCGAAAATAACGCAATTTGTTCTTTTGAAAGAACTACAAACACCGTGGCAAGCTGCAGACAGGTTGTCATTTTGCTCAAAACAGAAGGCCTGATTACAATGTCTGTTTTATTCAAGAACAGGATCAATACTCCCAGCAAAATCAGGACGTCACGGCTGATGACAATTACAGTCAGCCATGGGGGGACACGGTTTATTACCGCGAGCGTAACAAATGCAGCAATCAGCAAAATTTTGTCTGCAAGGGGATCAAGAAAAGTCCCAAGCCTGCTTTTCTGACTAAATAGCCTGGCAATGAGTCCATCAGCACTATCACTCAGACCTGCCAGAACGAAAACAACAAGGGCGGACAAAAACCTCCCATTAATAAGGTAAATGATAAAGATCGGAGTCAAAATAATCCGTATGCTGGTAATCAAATTCGGAATAGTCATTCGATCCTACGATACACCGGACTCAACCTTAAGCAATATATTTCCTTCTTCAGTCTCGGCAAGATCCATTGCGAAAGGAAGGCTTTCATGATTCAGGACACGATCCAGGAATCGATACCTGTCCCCTTGAAATTCGACCTCTATACTTATAGAGTTTTTTCTGACCCTTATCTGCCTCACAGATTGTACACCAATTACCTGTTTTTGCAAAAAATCCACAAAAGTTTTAAACTGTTTGTAGTTGTTCAAGCCTATCAATGTGATCTCTAATTTCCGAATCTGATCATGGTCCAACGCAGTTGTGCGGATCATGGCCGGGGTGAAGCTCTCGGCCAAATGATTAGCCAGCCTTTCAAGTGCCTTTATCATTGCTTCCTGACTTTCTAATCCCTTATCAATTGTTTCTATTTGCATGTCCTGACAGATTTGAACATTCCGGTTCACGTCTAATGCCTTAAGGGTCAAGGAAAGCCCCCTTTCTTCAAGGATCTCTGTTCGACCAAAGATCACAACATCGGCGGAGAACATTCTGCCCCACTTCAAAATATCAGAATCCTGAAGATCAACAACTCTCAGGTCTTCCGGAAATTCACCCTCAGGCATATTTAACGTCCGGTTGATCGGGGTAAAGCCTCTTTTCTGAAAGGCGTTATGGAGAGCCAGTTCTGTAGGACTTAATGCATAATATGTTTGCGGGTCTTTCCACCAGCAAGAGCTAACACCCTGCTTGGTTTCTGAAACCATGAACAGGAGCTTGATTGATGGGCCCTCTGTCAGTGTTAATCCTGCTTCACTCAGTCTTTTATCTATAACCTTTTCATTGATTCTCAGCCTTATTAGGACCTGGTACTTGTCCCCAATTTGATATTCTGCCAGAATATTGAAATTTTCGATATCTTCTCCGGCCGTCGGTATAATTTCCTGAATGAGCCGCTCGAAGTTATTAACAACGTTTTGACTTCCCAATCGACGCACAAGATAACTCTCCGCGCCCTTCATCAAAGCCTGGGAGATGGCACTTTTTTTTGCCGACGCCAAGTTTCCGCTAAAAATCGTACCTGTTCCGATGGCGAGCACTTCATTCTCCCCCCGCGCCCCTCCCATGACGGCAAATGACAAGGAGGTCCCAAAAACCGAACACAAAAGGCCACAGATCAAAACCAGCCTGGTTCCACCTCTTAAAAGATTTATTTCCATACTGTTGTTCTTTCTCTCACCAATTATTCCTACTAATAGCGATTTTTAAGTCTAATACAAGCATACCACAAAGTATTGTGTCAAAAGAGAAAAAAATTAAGGTTTCTTAATCGAATCCAATCCATCCCTCTGAATACTCTAATGTTCCCAACCTCCAGACAGCATAAAAACATGAAGATATAAACTTAACGCCTTCGTAAAAAATCAAAATGCATGTCATTGCGAGCATAGCGAAACAATCCCGTGTACCATAAGCGCTTATATTCATAAGATTGCTTCGGGCTAGCGCCTTCGCAATGATCTTTGTTCATGGCATCTTGCGACACCGTCGGCAAAGAACTCTCAATTGTGAAGCGAAAAGAATTAAAGCTCCCTTAAAAAGTCTTTTACTTTTTTTAACACCGGCTCAAAATCCTCTGCCGCAACCCAAACCATATCTTGATCAGCTCTAAACCAGGTCAGCTGTCTCTTGGCATATCTTCGAGTATCGCCTTGGAGTTTCCTGATCGCTTCCTCGAGAGACCAATCTCCTTTCAGGTACTTTATCATATGCCGGTATCCAATAGCCTTCATAGGTTTAAGATCTGGAGAGTATCCCTTGCTTAAAAGTTGTTCCGTCTCCTCCACAAGACCGGCTTTCACCATGGCTTCACTTCTTTTGTTTATACGACTGTAGAGTTCTTCTCTGTCAACCTTTATACACAATTTCAAAGCATCCAACGGCCTCTCATTAAAACTGTGCAACTTTATGAGATCCGAGGGAACCCTATCGGTTAAATTGATGATCTCAAGTGCCCTTATAATCCTTATGCTATCATTGGGATGTACTTTTTTTGCGTATTCAGGATCCATACGCTCCAGCCTTTCGTGGAGAATCCTGGATCCGTCTGACCGACATTGCTGGCGCAATGATTTTCTCAATTCAGGGTCTACCGGCGGACAATCAAAAATCCCTTCAAGCAAGCTTTTTATATAAAGACCTGTTCCTCCTACCACGAAGCAGTTCTTCCCCCGAGAAAATATATCATTTATAACACCAAGGGCCTTTATACGGTAAATTGCAGCATTAAATTCCTCATTAGGATCCACCACATCAAAAAGATGGTGGTTAATGCCCTTTTGTTCTTCGATTGTTGGCTTGGCAGTGCCCACGTTCATCTCCCGGTAGACCTGCATTGAATCCGCATTAATTATTTCCCCCTCCAAAGCCAGAGCAAGGTCCACCCCAATTAAGGTCTTTCCGCATGCCGTAGGTCCGGTAATAACAACGACTTTCGGTTTCTTTGTCATGTTTCGTTTTAAAATGAATACTGGTTTACAGCTGTAAAATAAAGCATTCACACAATCCGCTTGAACATCTTCTCAATTTCCGGATATGTGAAGTGTTTGAATGTGGGTCTTCCATGCGGGCAGTTTGTAGGCAAATCTGTCTCCCGCAACTCCGACAATAGGTTAGACATCTCCTCATACTTCATATGGTAACCTGCGCGAATTGCACCATGACACGCCATGATGGTCAACACCTTGTTAAAAACGGCGTAGTCCTTCAGTTCCTTTTCTCCCAATTCGGTTATAAGCTCGGACAAAAAAATATCCCATTGTACATCCTTTAAAATTGCTGGCACAGATCTCAATAAAAAGGTATTGCCTCCGAAATGGTCGAGTTCAATAGCGAAACGAGTCAGCTGGTTTCCTTTATGAAGAACAATTTCTTTTTCTCGGACTGTTAGTTCCAGTTCATGGGGTATAAGCAATGCCTGCCCTTCAATCTGCCCGGCCGCGACGGCCTTTTTTAGATATTCATACAGGATTCTTTCATGTGCAGCATGTTGATCCACCATCAGAAACCCGTCCTTAACTTGACACAGAATATATGTGTTTCCCAGTTGTCCTAATATTTGCACATCCTCATTTTTAACGGGCCATACGTCCTCTTCCTGCACAGCCGGTCTTTGTGGAGCGGGAATCGTTCGTGCATAGTTCCAGAGAGGCTCAGAAACGTAGTTTGCCTTTTGCGGCTTATCAAGATTTTCTGTCCCCCTTCCTGGCCTTGAACCAAGAAAGACCGGAGAAGAATGGCCCAGTGCCTTTTCTATTGTGGACACAATGATATCAAAAACCGCTCGGCTGTTGTGGAATCTCACTTCCTGTTTAGCGGGATGCACATTAACATCTACTTTTGCAGGGTCGATTTCAATAAAAAGAATCGCCTGTGGATATTTTCCCTTCATTAGTCTCTGCCCGTAACCTTCCATGACAGCCTTGGTTACTAGCCGGTCTCTTATATAGCGACGGTTTACATACACGAATAAACGATCTCCCCTGCTCCTGGCAAGATGAGATGGTGCCAAATACACGCTGATCGCCAGCTCATCATTTCTTTCATGTTTTTCTATAATTTCCTCGGTAAAACCCCCTCCCATTAAAACGGAAACCCGTGACAGCTGCTGATCAGAAGCGGGTAAATTCAAGATTGATTTCCCTGTATCGTCCAATCTGAAGCCAATTTCGGGAAAAGGCAATGCAGCACGCGACACGGTATCAATAATATGATAGGTTTCTGTCTTTACTGCTCTGAGAAACTTACGCCTCGCGGGAATATTAAAAAAAAGCGCCCTCACCTCAACGATTGTTCCTGCAGGGGCCCCCGTTTCTTCAATGGCTGTAAGCTTTCCGCCTGCAATCCTCAGCCTGTGTCCCACTATCTGGTCATAGGGGCGTGATCTAATCTCCATTTTTGAAACTGAAGCGATACTCGGTAGGGCCTCGCCCCTGAACCCGAGGTATTTTACAGAAAAAAGATCAGAGGCATTGGCTATCTTGCTCGTTGCGTGCCTTTCCACAGATAGGAGCAGGTCATCTCTGGACATACCAGAACCATTGTCAACGACCTTGATTAACCCCTTTCCACCCTTTTCGATATTTATGACAACACGATCTGCGCCGGCATCAACACTATTGTCAATCAATTCTCTAACAACGGAGGCAGGCCGGTCAATAACCTCCCCGGCCGCGATCTGGGACGCTATTTTTTCTGGCAATATTCTGATGATATTCATGGTTCGAAGAGTTCTTGCCCTTGATGGAATTATGGTCTAAGCAGGGTTGACTTCTACCTGATTCATATCCAAAGAAAGGTATCAACATATAACACGATACCTTTGTCTCATCAATACTTTAATTAAACGTCTCGGAATTTCTACAATTTACTGATATCTCCTTGATTGTGTCTTGGAACTACAAAAATCACAATAACTTTTTGAACCTATACTTGTTTTTCCAGGAGAGAGAAACCAAGGAAATATTCATTTTTTATTGACACTTACGCCATTTTCTCACTATACTGGTTTCATAATTTTCGCGCTGCAATTCTTCAATCCAGAGGTGAAAAAGGGTGAAAGCTGTAATCAGTTAAGAGGATCAATCAAGCATAACTTATTTTTTTGGATTGCCTATGTGGAGATATCGAGAACGGCTTAATTATCATGAAAAGGTGAGGCGTTCAATTTATGAGATTCTGAGGGACGCCTTGGAGCGCCGGTTAATGAAAATTTCGCTCATTGACTCCTTTTACAATTATGCAAGAAACGGGGTTGAATACAGCTTTTTGGATAAGAGCGAGCTGAAACCCAAATCAAAGAAAATGGAAAAGGAATCAGAATTGTTTAATACCTTTCTTGTAATATTCTGCGAGGGTATCGTAAGCCCTAAATTAAAAAATTACATCCGCTTTTTCCCCGAAAACAGAGTGATCAAGCAAAATCTTGAATATCTTGCCAACTTCCATCTCTACAAACGCTTCCATCAAAATCTCAAACACTTTGAAAGCCCAGGATTTCTCGATTTTATTGAAGATCTTTTGAATATTGATTACGGCTTGCTCATACAGCAGGACCCCACCGTCAAGAAAAAAAACCGGTACTCATTGACACATTTCCACGTTAAAATTGACTGGCCCATTGCCGATGCCGCCGAAGACCTGGCCAGACAACTCAGGTATATTCAGAATAATCTATATGAAAACGGAAATAAAGAAGGGCGCGTTCTCCAGAAAAAGCTTTTTGAGTATTATGGTTGCCATCATAGCGTAGGCGGAAGACGGACTGCCGGACTAATTGCGGCTCAGCTTTTGGGCAAGCCGGATTCCATATCGACAGTATTCGTCTCCAGCTCGGAATCCCGCTCCCTGTATAAATATTCAGAGAGAGGGGTGTCAAAGTTTTTTCTGATACAGTTGACAAGAAAGCAGATTAATGCCTTGGCTCGGAGAGAAGGTATAACTGCCGACATGTTCAAGTCCACCTACCTCTACCCGGCAGGAAGGTTCCATATTGGCATTTCCGAGGCCTATTACAGGCGCACAAAGTATTCCATACCCCCCGAGGATGGTAAAATACGGAAACTCAAGCCAGCCTATAACTGGCTCAAACTTGATGACAAGCTGCTCCACCCAAATGCCGATGCCCTGAACGGGAGACCTATCACATATGACTGGGCTTATACCGCCATATAGCCACTGGGTTTCAAGTATCATCGTAAACCTCTATAAAAACCAGGTGTCCGAAGGGCGGTGCCATTTCAGTACATATACGCGCCCATCATCAGCAAGCACCTTGAAATAATCATAATCTTGACCATACCATTGATCTAAGACCTGCTTCACATCATTTCTTTTATGATCCACGATAAAATGGAGGGGCCTCTCGTTTGCCTTGTAGCCGGAATAGGCTTCCACTTCAATTATTTTGCCCCGCACTTCTTTTTGCATAATATCCTCTTCGGCTTCCGTGATTCTGCGTTCTGGCTCCTTACTCCCGACTCCTGAATAATTATTTATATTATACAGAAAAGAAAATAATTGGCACTATAAACCCGGCGTAATAAGCAAATACGAACAGATAGGAAAAAGAAAAGCGGCTTGTTTAGCGATCTTCAATGTGTTAAAGTCCACCGGATTCCAGTGCATGGACCCTCAAGTCCGGTGCCGGAATGATGCTAGCCGCAATCACTCACGAAGGTTTAACAAGGGAGGATTTTTTTAATAGTGCCCCGGGAAAAAATCATAACCCGTTTTCCGCCAAGCCCAACGGGCTATCTTCATATAGGCGG
>CAZUHR010000154.1:0-7771 GCA_964620335.1 uncultured Desulfobacteraceae bacterium | reverse complement strand
AATGGGCAAAAGAGGTTGCAAAGGCCACGGCAAGGCCCACCGCCCACGGCTCACCTGCAACACCTGTCATGATCCCCATGGGAATCACAATTGGCCCCAAAAGCGCTGTGGTACCTGCATCGGACATGAAATTGGTCATCAGACCGGAGAGACCTGAAAGTCCGACCCACAATCCAAAACCCTGACTCATACCCACGGCCCCAAGAATCTTCAGGAAGCTTTTTGCCAGCCACAGGGCTGCGCCGCTTTCCTTGAGAAGGGCACCCAGGGTAAGGGCACCGCAATACATGAACCATGCATCCCAGGATATACCCCCCAGGATTTTTCGCCAGTCCGTGGTCCTGAACACAACCGGGATCAAGAGCGCCAAAAGCGAAGGCCCGCCCAGACCAAGCTCTTCTCCGCCAGATATCCAGAGAAACAAAATCAACAGAAGCATCCCGAATGTAACATATTCCGGGTATGTCATCTTTCCCATCCTTTGAGTCTCTTCCTTGATGGCCGACAGACCTGGTGTGAGATCCCTGGTCTTTATCTTCCTCCCGAACAGGACAATCATATAGATAGCTACCAGTACCCCAAGAATAGGTACCATGGGGAGCCCGTATTTCATCCATGTGAAAAAGTCCATGGGAACATGATATTCACTCCAGAATCCCATCATAATAACATTACGACCGCCGGCTGCCGGGGAACCGATTCCCCCGACGTTCAGGGAATAGCAAAGGGCAAAGAGCAAAAACTTTGCCAAGGCCGGATCATGCTTCATCTCTCCGCCGCGGCTACCGGCCGAGACCGAACCAAAATAAACCGCCATCATTACGGGCGTCATAAAGGCACACATGGCATGGGCCGAGATAAAAGAACCAACAATAGACATGCTTATGCACAAGACGAAGACGGGAACCAGAAACCCCTTTGTCCAACCCAGAAGCCAGGTGGCCAAACGCTTATGCAACCCAACATCCACGACAGCTACGCCCATGGCCAGGACCCCTAACAGGAACATGGGAGCATCACCAGCAAAGGTCTTTCCGATCATGCTATGGGGCAGGAGATGGAGAAAGTATGCCAAGATCGGCATAAGGATACCCGTTAACCCAATGGGGATAGCCTCCGTGGCAAAAAAGATGACCGCCATTGGAATGATTCCAAGCACGATCATGGTCTTTTGAGCAGCTTCAGCCACATCATGCGCTACTTCCCATTCAATGAGCTTTTTGGCAAACCCGTATTTTTCTACAACATCAACCACACTCTGTGGCGTTGGCAGGATAAACCCGACCACGATAAAAATACCCAGCCCGATGCAGATCCATAATATCTTATTAGAAAGGATACTTCCTTCGCCCTCAGCATGTTGGATTTCATGGGTCATAAACAAAGCCCTCCTACCCTTCTTGTGAGATTTCACCGGTTTTCATGGTCTGGAAGATGTATTTGAAGACATCGGTAAGCCTCAATATCCCTACTATGTCTTTTTCTTTTGTCACAAGCAGCGATTGATGCCGTCCCATGACCAACTGGTGAACTGCCTCGCCCAAGGACGCAGTTTCATCTATATATTCGCCTTCGGTCGGTGTATACATAAAATCCGTCACTGGCACCTTGGCCGCTTTACTGCACATATCACGCAGAGGCATATCAAATAAGGAGTAACGCTCGAGCATGGATTTGAGAAATTGCGGACTGAAACCGGCACGGGATAATACGCCCTGGTCTCCCATATCCATGTATTTTGGCTCCAAGGCCCTGAGAATGTCCAACTGGCTTATCTTACCGACAATTTTCTTGTTTTCGTCATATACCAATATTGCCCTGTGTAAATAAGTGTACCTTTTTCGATCAAGTTCCTCATGAGCCTTCTCAAGTGCCATCACCGCATCAAACATGGTAGCTTTTACAGACACAGTGACGTATTCATCAAGAGGCACCATCAAGTCTTGTACTGATATTTCTTTCATATCGACCCTCCTATTCGATCTTGATCAAAACCCCCGAAATGGGCATTAAACTACCAAATTATAGCAAGTGTTTTGATTTTTCCATCTTTTACCTTCAGAGGGGGCTTAATGCAAGCCTTTTGTAAGATTTGCCGGAAGGATTACATCAAAGGCAATTAACTGCTTGATTTAACGGATAAAACAAAATAACCCTTTTGGGTGTGCGGGCCTTTTAATGAAAGGATTTATTAAAAACGCACAGCGAGCTCAGTCGAGTCGCTGCGGGGAATTAAACCCAAGAATATTAAATAGTCCCATGCCCTTCAAGATGAAATAAGTTGTGAATGCTAAAACTTGATCCTACAAATCTTATAAGGTGAATTATGGAGCTTCCACCCAGCCGCAATTTGTCGCCATTGGGGACCTGGATGGAGACGGAGACCTGGATTTAGCCACGGCGAATTGGGGAATGAGCGCGGGTGTTTCAGTGTTGTTAGGCAATGGAAACGGCACATTTCAGAGCGCCGTGCGGTACGAAGCAGGCGGCTTGCCGTCATGCGTGGCCATTGGGGATCTTGATGGAGATTCCAACCTGGACTTGGCCGTAACCAATATGTCAGACGACAATGTCTCGATATTTCTGGGCAAAGGCGACGGCATATTTCAGGCCGCGGTGAATTTGGGTGTCCATACGGTTCCTCGCTCTGTGGCAATTGCTGATCTGGAAGGAGACGGAGACCAAGATCTGGTAGCAGGGAATGAAGAGAGTGATGATGTTTCGGTACTTATTAATCTGGGTGTGTTCATACCTTCCAGCATTTATTTGCTGCTTTTAATACCTTAATCTGTAAAAATCAACCTCTTCCCGGGCAGTCAGCCTTTCTCTCCTTTATAAACTATGTGAGAACTGCTATTTTGGGCACGTCTGGTCAAAGTTGAGATATGGACAGGTATGTGAAAAAGGGCCTGCACTTCTGAACCATAAAACGTGAGATCGCCGACCACAACATCATGTGGACAGCCTCTTCATTAACAATTGAAAGTTTACTTTCCGTTACTATTTGGATCAGCATCCCTCAGCACATTGAATACTACTTTCTTGAGTTGCTCAACGCTGTTTCCACTTTTTTCCACAAATGCGGTAATACCCGGATAGGACAGATGATTGGAATAATCCGAACTAAAAGAATGAACCACCACAGGCAAAACAGGAATCCTGTCAGCAATAATGTCCAGGACAGGAATTTCACTTGAATCGGGCAAATCCACGTCTAAGATCAGAAGGTCAAGAGGCTCTTGGTGATAGGCCCATTTTAATACCTCTTGACAACTCTTCGCAATCTTGATCCGGTATCCCTCGGCTATCAACTCTCGTTTAAGAAATTCCCTTACATTGCGATTTCGGTCAGCTATTAGGAGTGTGAATTTCTTCACCACCAGCCTCCTCAATACACATCATATTTGAGATCCGAAAGCAGTCTCTCTATCCAGGTTGGAAAAACATCGGTTTTAGAATATGGAACGTTTCCCTCAATCAGAGTTCTGGAATATCTCTCTTTTATCTTCCAGGTGATCCACTATGTAAAGGACAGCAAAATTTTTCTTAAACTCATCTTTGAGTTGCTGGAGTTTTGAACGGTCGATAGCATAACTTCGGATATAAACCTTTCGATACCCTTCTGGCACTCCTTCATATGAACTCAAAATGCTCACCATACGGCCGCCGTATTTCCGGATAATGTCACAAACTTCCTTGATGGATCCTGGCCGGTCCTCTAATTGAAAGGCAAACTGAATGCCCCTTTTTCCTATACCGGTCATAGAAATCAATGCCCTGAACAGGTCCGTTTGTGTGATTATACCTACTACGCCTCTCTCATCACCAACCACCGGCACTCCCGATATCTTATTGTTCAAAAGGATTTCTGCCGTCTCTTCTAATGTATGATCGAAACGAACCGTAATGGGGTTCTTGTTCATGATATCAATCACCTTGATCCTTATCATCAAATATGTAAGTTCATGGATCTCCAGTGTGGTAGCATCTGAGGCGGATGCCCTTTTTATATCCCGGTCCGTAATAATTCCCACCAGTTCACCCTCTTTCATAACCGGGAGCATTCGGATTTTATTTTCTTTCATTAACTTCATGGCATCATGCATGGAGTCATTGACGTCTACTGAGATGACATTTTTGCTCATCCAATTTTTTACTAACATGGTAACACCTCCTTCTGCTTAATGGTCTATATCCGGCATAGCCTCTGCTTCGAGGCACTCAGTGATGTTATCCCCTGACCTTTAAGCTAAACACAATGCGAATACACCGTCAGTTGGATTTCACTCTATTGCGATCTTTCAGACTTGACCCACTCGCTTTTCCGTAACTCCTTTATGATACTCTTTGGCCTGAATCAAACCTTCTACCTCAAAACAGGACCTCGCCAATTCAAAAGTGTGTTCGTCAAGCTCAATATCGGACCATCCTGAAACACATATCCTCCTGTTAATCTCTTCAAGGGTTATATGGGCATCAAACGACATACTGTTCGCCAGGCTTCCAATAAATGAAGCAATATCATCCAGCTTAACTCCTTTAGCGGCCAATCTATGTATTAAGGCCTTCATAAATGGGTTCACCCTATTCCCTCGCTAACCTAAGTTTTTCTGCTTTGATATCAGTATATGCACGGTATATAGAGCAACCCATGTGCCAAGGTGAAACATGGAGGGTAAATAAGGTTGAACTAATTGAAACTACAGGTATTATTTCAATCAACAATGCTTTGGGGCTGGCGTTTTCAGGGAGATTACGTGTCGGGTTTTTTTACAAATTGTAAAAAATGAATAGCCCACAGATCTAGTCTTTCTTGACCGAAGTCTCCAGCTTGAGCTTATATTTTTCTATCTTTGAGTGGAGGGTAGGTCTCGAGAGGCCAAGGAGCTTGGCTGCGCGTGAGCGGTTTCCCCCAGTGATGTTTAGAGCTTCGCTGATTGTCATGCTCGCGAATCGGTCTATACATAAATCAAACATATTCCCCACATTATCATAGGATAGCAATTTACGTATCCAGCTACGGACCGCCTCCTCACCGGCTTCAGTTCCAGTCCCTTTAGTGGGGACCGTGCCGCTTATGGCCTGAGAGATATCTTCGGTTGATACAGGAGCCCCCCTGTTGAATATCAATACCTTTTGTATGGTATTTTCAAGCTCGCGAACGTTACCGGGCCAGGGATAGCCCTTGAGCATATTAACTGCTTCCTCGCTGAGTCCGGGATTATTTATGCCCATATAAGACGAGTATCTTGAAAGGAAATACTCGCTTAGAAGGGGGATATCATCCGGTTTTTCGCAAAGAGAAGGAAGCCATATGGTAACCACTTTGAGTCGATAATAAAGATCCTCACGAAAACGCCCTTCGGCGAGCGCCTCTTCCAGGTTCCGGTTAGTAGCTGCAATAATTCGCACATCAACAGGAATGGTTTCCCTACCCCCTAGTCGTTCAATTGTCCTTCCCTGTAGCAACCTCAATATCTTGGCCTGGATGGCGCCCGGCATATCTCCGATTTCGTCGAGAAAAACCGTACCACCATCGGCCTGCTCGATCTTCCCTACGCGACGACGGGAGGCCCCTGTAAATGCCCCTTTTTCAAAGCCAAATAGTTCACTTTCCAGCAAATTTTCCGGGATGGCTACACAGTTGATTACAAGAAACGACTTTTCCCCCCTGAGGCTGTGTTGATAAATGGCCCTTGCTACCAGTTCTTTGCCGGTTCCTGACTCACCCCTGATGAGAACAGTAGCATCGGTGGGAGATACTCTGCCGATCGCCTTGTATACATCCTGCATAGGCTTGCTCTGCCCGACTATGGCCTCCCGAGATATCTTATCCGGGATGGTATTCATTTCCACCGGCGTTCGCATGAAACGGCCTGCCTCCAAGGCCTGTTCGATCACACCTAACATATCAGGAACATCAAACGGTTTGAGCATATAGTCGAATGCCCCGATTTTGGTGGCTTCAATGGCTGTTTCCGTGGTGCCATAGGCAGTCATAATAATAACAGGAAGCTTGCGCTCAATCTCTTGTATTGCCTGAAATGTCTCAAACCCGCTTATGCCCGGCAGGCGCATGTCCAGGATAACCAGATCCAGTGCCTTATTGCGGACAATATCAAGGCCGGTTTCGCCTGAGGGAGCAGTCTCAACAGCATAGCCTTCCTCGACCAACAGTTTGTTAAAACTTCTTCGCAACTGTTCGTCATCATCAATGATCAAGATGGTACTCATGGTTTCACTACCTTAACCGGAAGGGTTATCACAAAGGTACAGCCCTTTCCTTCTTCAGATATAAGATCCAACCAGCCGCCGTGCTCATCCACAATACGGGCAACGATACTCAAACCCAGACCTGTCCCTTCTTCTTTAGTGCTAAAAAATGGTTGCAAGACCTTTGATTGAATCGACTTTTTTATCCCTGGGCCATTGTCGGACAACCGGATCACTACCACATGTCCCAATGGCTCCACAAAAGTTTCTTCCTCACGGATGACAATCAATCCATTGTTTTCCATGGCCTCGCAGGCGTTCATAACTATATTGACCAGCACTTCCTTCAATTGCTCGGGATCAGCCTCTATCTCCGGGAGAGGTAGCTTGCGGTCAATCTTTACTTCGACATCATAAGACCTAAGGCGGTACTGTAACAACTGTATGACCATGTCAACCACATCTGAAGGACTTATCCTTTGCATCTTGAGCTTTGGTGGCCGTGAAAACTCAAGGAAATTTCCAACAACGGTGTCCACGTGACGAATCTCATCCGAGATCACTTCAAAATCATCTTTCTGCTCAGGGTTTAGATCGGGCATACGACTCAAGGAAAAGAGACGCATTTTCACTGACGTGAGAGGGTTACGAATACTGTGGGCCATACCTGCGGCCAATTTTCCTACCAGTGCCATTTTTTCGGCCTGTAAAAGGGTCTCACGGCTTTTTTCAAGCTCAAAGTGTGTATGATCTACATCTTTGATCAGACCATGAACACTTTTCCTGAGTGCCTTGACTTCATCCCGGGATTTGTGACCGCTGCCGATTCGATCGGTCTCTAAAGCCAAGTTACGAATCGGGCCCAAAATCTGTTTTATAAGAATAAAAGTCAGAAGTACGGTTAACGAAAAAACTGCCAGTATGACCGTAACTGCCATGATCCTGAGATTTCTGGCCTTTAAATGGCTTCTTTCACGAGCCAGGTTAATGCTTCCCGAATGGATATCCTTGTACTTATCACAAAGATCAAGGATTTTGAAAAAACGATCACGCACTTCCTCGTGAAGCTTTGCACCGGCCTCTCGCTCCCCGGATTTATAGTATGAAATGACCCTGTCTTTAAAACTGATATAGCTGGAATATTCAGCTTCAATCCTGTCAATAGTCTCCCTTTGCAACTCGGTCTCTACCAGGGAACGAGCCTCTTTTAGGCGTTCCCTGAAAATCTGGCGGTACTCTCCCAATTGCCTCAACCAATCCGAATCACCATCCAGAAAGTAATAGGAAACAAATCCTTTCTGGTTAATAAGGGCATTCTCCAGTTCTTCAGCCACCTGGAAGGCGGTCACGTTTCTATCGATGACATCTGCCAGAAGTCCTTCCATACGGTTGGTGTACCATATCATAATCAGGCCACCAACAAGTGTGCTTAAAACAAGAGAGATCAAAATTGTATAAATACCGGCCCTAAGGCTTAATTTCTTCCACATGCCCAGCACTCCTAAATCTTTAGGCTCTTTTTCCAAATAAAATTAAAAATAAAGTTTCCTGAATCCTT
>CAZUHR010000153.1:0-7893 GCA_964620335.1 uncultured Desulfobacteraceae bacterium | reverse complement strand
GCTTTTCCCATACGGGTACGGGCCAAAAAGATATAGAAGGCTATACCTATGACCACAGCAGAGAAAGCGGTTACCAGGCGATTGGCGGCAAATATTGCTCCCCCTATATTGACCGAAGAATCTAAGTACGTATACCCTCTTGCTGCATTACCCCATATTAATATGGCCACATTCTGAATGATGAAGAGGAGACCGAAAGAGGCTAACATGGATTTGCCCTCAAAGGCGGCCAGTGATGGTGATGAGGTTCTAAGGCGTGCAAACAAAGTCCTGTGAAGCAAAAAACCTATTATAAGTGTTATAGGCCCTGAAATGGCCAGACAAACCAGCGGGTTAATCCCAATGACTTTATACATCATCCAGGTGATGAAAGCCCCGAGCATTATAAATTCGCCATGAGATACGTTAAGCACTCGAGCAACACCATACTGGAGGCTGAATCCTACTGCTATCAAGGCATAGATGCCGCCCATCAATAAACCGGCAATCACAATATCAAGGATTGTTACAATCATTATGATGGCTTCCCGGTCTTGTCAATTACAGTTGAAGGCTGTCCAAAAGGCTTAGGATGAGAATTGTTATGTGTGCACCCTTTGAGACAGCCTGTTCAACATTTTTGTTCATGCAACTGAATTTAGTCTTACTTCTTAGGCCACGGCGCCTTGGGGAATATAGGTTTTGCAGTGGCCTTCTCCTTAGGCAAGATGACCTCCCACTCCCCGTTGATCCACTGACCAATCTCCCCGGGATGACATTCCTTTGCCAAACGTTGCTTCTTATCAAACCAGGTCGGCCCTAAAGCCGTATTAAACTTCTCATTAGCTACTATTTCCCTTATCTTTTTCTGGTCCAGGGTCCCGGCCTTTTCAATGGCCTGCTCGAAAAACTGCAGCGAACCCCAATAATATAGATTTCCCCACAAATCGATTCCTTTTTTACCAAAACGCTTGATGCTTGCATCATAGAACTTTGCCGCTGCAGGAGAAGTTTTTCGATTCCAGGCACCGCCACCTATCAATCCCTCAATGGTCTTGGCGCCAAAAATGTCTCTAAACCAGAGAGCAAAAGGCCCGACGCTTTCAAAGAAAGCCTTTGGGTTATAGCCAAGCTCAATGGCCTGCTTGGTGATAAGGACGTTCTGACCGGGGTAGGAAAAGGAGCAAAAGGCGTCGGCA
The DNA here is from genome assembly GCA_964620335.1 of uncultured Desulfobacteraceae bacterium. Taxonomy (GTDB): domain Bacteria; phylum Desulfobacterota; class DSM-4660; order Desulfatiglandales; family Desulfatiglandaceae; genus JAFDHL01. The sequence continues at coordinate 6,715 of CAZUHR010000153.1, read as the reverse complement.
TTTGTCGCCTGAGCGGCCTTCAATATGGGCGATACGTCCTGAGTCTCGAACGGATGGCTCTTAATCATAAGTGTCTTGATTCCCTTCTTCTGGAATTCTGAAAGTGCCCTATTTGAATACTCTACGCCGTGGAGGTCTTCAAGGAAGGTTATGGCCGCCGTCTTCACACCCCACTCCACAAACTGGTCGGCCAAAAGAGGTAGCTGGGTGTTGGAATAATTCAAGACTAAAAAGACGTAGGGCAGGTCTTCCACCATCTCCTCGAGGCTCTCCGCGCCCCCCTCGGCCCCCAATAATACGTACCCGTACTTATTTGCTACAGGGGCGGCAGCAAAAAGCCATGAGGTGCTACACGGGGGAAAGAGAAAGTCAACCTTGTCATCTAAAATCAGTTTTTCTATGAGTTTCACCATAGTGCCATGGTCACTTTTGTCATCATATTGGATCCACTCTATAGGTAATTTTTTGCCATACTCCTTTACATATATACCGCCCTTGGCATTGACGGACTCAACCCACAACGTCTGGGGTACAAAAGCCCCCGCCATGTGAATAATGGCATTCCCGCCTGACAGAGAGACTGCCTGGCCGATACGAATCTTGTCTTTTGAGTGAGCAGCCAATGGAAAAGCCACAAGAAACGCAAAGAGCATTACGCAAACTGTAAATTTCAAAGATTTTGTCGTACTTTTCATTTTTCCCCTCCTCGAATGATATAGTTGATTATCGATCTCTTCCCTATCCTTTTACAAATTCAAAAAAATCAATTGCTCAACATACACCTCGGTTATTACCACAACCCTGTGTCGGAGAACTGTGAACCTCACCTCCCTTCTTGCTTGCTGAGTCAAACTTGACTGTTATCTCCTCTCTATTGTTTTTGTCTTGATTCAGGGAACAAATGCATTCCCTCGTCTATGATCTAAAATGAAGACATACAACCCGATCAATTCACCGTTTCGATCTATCTTTGTTTAGGGATTCTCAGCCTCTTGCTTTCATACCATGGATCATCTCGGGAATCAGATAATTCACATTGCCGCTTTGTAACGGATAAATGTAAGTCCATGCGCATCCCATTACATTTGTTGTCCTGGAGTTATATAACTCCCCGGTTGAATAGCTCATAGCCCTCATCACAATTTCCGCCTGACTGTGATTATTGGTGTCATTTTAGCCTCCCTTAATAAATGTGCTATTTTATTAATATCCCGGCCCACCCAGGCTCGCTACACTTTATTAGAAAGAAACGCCTGCCATTCCATACTACTCCATCCTGTCAACCTTAAGACCAGCGGAAAATCTTGTTATGCCCTAGACAACGTGAAGAATTACCCTAGTCCCATTATTACATAACCATATCGTATTTTATTACCCATTCCTGGGCTGAGCCGTCATAGAACTTAACATTTTGATATCCCAGTACCTGTGTCAACACAAACCACCAAGAGCTGGTATACCCGCCCACACCGCAGTAGACAATAATTTCTTGACTCTTTGGATCCGCAGATGGACCAAGCACACCGGATGCCACAGCGCGAAGCATCTCAGAATCCTTATAAATGTACGCGCCATTATCCGCATTCAGATCCCAAATCCAGGGAGCAGGCAACGATTTGGCGCTCGGGATATGCCCGGCCTTTTTTGCAAATGGCTCAACGCTTGCACCGAAGTAAACAAACGTGTCTCTGGTATCGATAATGACCGCCTTCCCAATTTGCTTTTTAACGTAGTCTATGGGAACAAACATTGCCTTATCTGTTTCACCCTTATACTTTACCGCATTCGGAGTAGTTGCTTGTTTAGCTGTTGGCCGCCCTTCCGCCACCCACTTGGGGTATCCCCCGTCAAGAACAGCTACACTCTTTATCCCTGCATATATTAGGGTGTCTGCAACCCTGGTTGCATTCGCAAGACCGAAGAATGGGGGTTCTTTGGGATTTGGTGCGGTGACAATCACGACCCGAGAATAACGTGTTATCCCAAGGGAACCAATGGTATTAAATAGATCATTCTCATCCGGCAGCTCAAGCCAAAGGCAATCTTTAGTCCCGATTATCCAATTAGAACTTGGGCCTTTGCAGGGATCAAAAGCTTTTACAAAAGGCTCATTGATTGAACCAGGTATATGACCCGCTGCATAGGAACCCGGATCTCTGATATCAATGATTACAAGGTCTTCCACATGGCTGTTCGTAGATAGCCAGTCAGTGGAAACTATCGGGTCAATCATTCGGCTCGAAGGCGCCTCCTTCATGGCTAATTCGTAACAACCAGAAAGCAATAAGGCAATCAGGATACCCACCAGCAATGAAAAAAGTTTTTTATTTTTCATTTTTTCCTCCTTTCTCGTTAACATAAATAGTTCTATCTATAATACATTCCATATTCTTTGGTTAAAACAACCATAGCCGTAATACTTTCCGGCCTGGCATAACCAAAGAACACCCCATTTACCATGATAAAATCACCGCAGCAATCCTTATTCACTTCATGCTGTCAACCACAAACCCGGCGGCAAGCCTGGCTCCTGTCCCGGTAGCGAGACCGCACTTTTCAAATCCCTTTGCCTCCGCGAAAGCCTTCATATGCTCTTCACTCGCCCCCGGATCCATAAACCGCCCAAATATCACGTGTTCGTGAATCTCAGCGCATAATTGATGGCCCAATTCGTCTTTGAAGCTGGCCATAAACTTTTGGGCGATATCAATCGTTGCACCGACAGCTTTAAAATCCAGCATGTCATCACTGCCGAAATAAAGCCCTAAGGCAATCAGGCTTCCGGTTATGCCCCCACACATCTGGCCAGTCCCGCCGATGCCGGGAAACGGGGACAAGGCTTTAATAATCTCCATGTTGCCCAAGCCGAATTCTTCCATCAATGCAAGAGCGGTACCCCGGGCACAATTCCCTGCAAGAAAATTATATTCCTCGGCCCTCCTCTGAACGCGATCCAGGATCTGCTGTTTGTTGGCTATAATCTCATCCCTATCAAGGGTCTTTTTGGGGATTCCCCCTGCTTTCAGTTTTCTGTATCTTGCCTCAATGGCCTGCACATCCCATACTCTTTCTGCCAGTTCGTCTACTTTTTTCTTTAGCGCCTCATAGCCTGCCATACCCTGTCAGCCACCTCCTTTTTAATTATTTGTTTATCTTGGCTCCCATCCTTAGCAGAAAGCATTCCATTAGAGTCCCAAATATGCCTTTCTTATTAATTCTTCTTCTAGAAGCTTCTTGCTTTCTCCTTCCAAGGTAACGCGTCCGTTTTCCAGCACATATGCACGATCAGCAATCTCCAGCGTCTGCTGGACATTCTGCTCGATCAGAAAAATGGCAATGCCCTGGGAGCGAAGCCCCTCTATGATGTGGAAAAGATCGTCCACCACTATCGGTGCCAGACCTGATGAAGGCTCATCAATCATACAAAGGATTGGGTTTGACATTAAACCCCGGCCCATGGCTACCATTTGCTGTTCGCCACCACTTAATGTTCTGGCCAATTGCCCTTGTCTTGCCTTTAATACGGGGAAAAGTTGATAGACCTTATCAAAGGTTTCTTGCTTATATTTCCATACACGTTTAGAATAGGCGCCCATCTCCAGGTTTTCACGAACCGACATGTCCGGAAAAAGCCTTCTTCCCTCGGGTATATGGGACACACCCAGTTCCACAATGGCATGAGGCTTCAGCCCGTCGATTCTCTTGCCACGGAACTCCACACTACCTGAAGCCGGATGCAGCAAACCGGATATCGTATTAAGAAGTGTTGTTTTACCGGCTCCATTGCCACCCACCAGGGCAACTATCTCCGCCTCATTGATTTGTAAAGAAACCTTCCATAATGCCTGAATCTTGCCATAAAAAGCATTGATATTGCTAACTTCCAGCATGGGCCTTTTCTCCTAAGTATACCTCAATAACTTTTTTACTGGTTGCGACCTCCTTCGGCGTTCCTTCGGCAATCTTTTCACCATGATGGAGTACCATAATCCGTTCACACATGTTCATAATTGCTTTCATGACGTGCTCGATCATAATAATAGTAATCTTCTTGTCCCGAATCCTGCTGACCAATTCCATGGCCTGGGCTACCTCGGTAGAGTTCAACCCCGCCATGATTTCATCTAGCAATAACAGTTCGGGCTTGGTGGCTAACGCTCCAGCTATTTCAAGTCGCTTCTGGTTGGCGAGGGTTAAATCTTTGGCCGGGGTCGCTTTCAGCTGTGACAGTCCGACAAACTCCAATAACTCCGTGGCCTCTCTTACAGCATCCGCTGATGAGTTACCGGTTGAGACCCCAAAAAAAGAGCCCAGTACCACATTGTCGAGAACCGGCATATTGGCAAAAATTTTGACTGATTGAAAGGTCCTCGCCACCCCCATCCTGCAGATCTTATAGGGTTTTAAGCCGGTAATATTTTTGCCTTTAAATTTTATTGTCCCTGATTTGGGAACAAGGGCAGCCGATATTAAATTAAATACGGTTGTTTTACCTGCTCCATTGGGACCAATCAGGCCGAGAAGTTCACCTTGTTCCACAGTAAAATCCAAATTTGACACAGCGGCTAACCCGCCAAAATACTTGGTCACCCCTTTACCTTCAAGTATCGGCATATTTACTCTCCGAAATTCGTTTCCACAGTTTTTGTATTAATCCTACAAGACCGTCGGGCAGGTATAAGATAGCGACCACCATGATAATGCCGAATATGAGCATATAGTAATAGGGGAATCTGGTTATCAGGAATTCTTCCAGGTATGTAAAGACAGCCGCGCCGATTATAGGACCGTAAAGTTGTCCCATACCACCAAAGATGGCCATCAAAACCGGCATAAAAGAAACGAGAGGATTAAAGGCAATCCTAGGGTCAATATACGTCCATCTTGTCGCCATGATTGCCCCTGCCGCGCCCATGAAAAGCGCACTGATAGCGAAAGTGATAGTTTTTAAAGCAGTTACATTTATGCCCCGGTGAGCCGCGGCCTCCTCATATTCTCCGATGCTTTGCAAGGCCAAACCAAATTTAGAATGTCTGATAAAGTAGGCGGTAAGCATTAATATGACAAAAGTTATCAGCATGAGGTAATAAACAGTCGTGTTGCTCACGGTGGGAACTACCCGGCCTGTTGTACCCGTTATATTTACTTCCCACCACAAGATAAAATGCAAGAGAAGCTCAACGAGTCCGAAAGTGAACATAACAAAGTATATTCCCCTCAGTCTTAGGGTCAAAGCACCGACAAGTAGTGCAAGACAAAAACTGACTAGACCTCCAATACAGATAACAAACGGCAGGGGCAACGCTCTCCCCAGAATGGCTGAAGTATAGATGCCAACCCCGAAGAAGGCGGCAGACGCCAGCGAGATGTATCCGGTAGGGCCGGAGAACATCGTCCAACTTACCGTAATGACGATATACATGAAGATGCTGGTTAGTAGTATGACGGTATACTGCGCGGCATAAAGGGGTGACGTAGCTAACGAGATTAAGATTAACAAAAGCAACCCCAGTAAAAAGGGTCTTTTAGAGATACCTCTTACACGATCCATTCTTCTATTTCCCCAAAATACCTGTTGGCTTCACCAGGAGCAGAAGCATGAAGATGACATAATAGGCGACCAGTGATAGACCCGGCTGTATATAGGTTACTATGCTGCCAACAAGACCCAGTAAAAGCCCCCCGATAAAACTGCCGGGGATACTGCCCAACCCCCCTAAGACGATCACGATGAGGGCGATCACGGTATATTCGAGACCCATCGTTGGTTGAATCTTGTAGGAAATGCTTATGAGTGTACCGCCAAAACCAGCCATCAAAGCGCCAAAACCAAAGCATAAGGCAAGTACCTGGTTGATGTTTACCCCCATGAGTCCTGCGGCTGCTGGATCCTGGGCGGCTGCCCTGATCGCTTTTCCCAGGCGGGTACGGGCTAAAAAGAGATAAAAAACCAAACCAATGGCCATGGCAAACCCAAGGGTTACCAGGCGATTGGCGGCAAATTTTGCTCCCCCGACATTGACCGGAAAAGCCAAATAAGAGTACCCCTTCATATCGGCACCCCATATTAATATGGCCACATTTTGAATGATGAAGAGGAGACCAAAACAGGCTAACATGGAGCTGCCCTCAAAGGCAGCCGGCGATGCAGAAGAGGCTCTAAGGCGCGTGAACAAAGTTCTATAAAGTATGAAACCGATGATGAATACAAGAGGACCGGAAATGACCATAGAAACCAGCGGGTTAATGTCAAGCATGGTGTACAGCCACCAGGTGATGAAAGCCCCGAGCATTATAAATTCGCCATGAGCGATGTTAAGCACCCTGGCAACACCATACTGCATGCTAAGGCCCACGGCAATCAGGGCATAGATGCCGCCCAGCAGCAAACCGGCAATCGCCACGTCCAGTATTCTTACAATCATTGTGATGGCTTCCTGAGTTTTATCAATTACGGCGGCAGGCTGTCCAAAAGGCGCAGGATAAGAGTTGTTATGCTTGCACCCTTTGAGACAGCCTGCTTACAATTTTTGCTCACATGACTCGATTTATTTCTTCTTTGTTGGCCACGGCGGCTTGGGATATAAAGGTGGCGCCGTACGCTTCTTCCCAGGGTCTATGACTTCAAATACGCCCTTTTGCCACTGACCTATCTCACCAGGATGATTTACAAAGTATCTATCCTTATCGTACCAGAATGGTCCCAAGGCCGTGT
>CAZUHR010000152.1:0-7950 GCA_964620335.1 uncultured Desulfobacteraceae bacterium | reverse complement strand
AGCAGCAAACACTAAGCTCTAAACTCTAAATAATCTGCCTGATCTCAACTGCCTACCTCCTACTACCTACCTTTGTCTGCGGCCTGTTTTCTGATCACCTCCTACTGCTTACTGCATACTTCCTGCTTTCACTTACCAGCGGTAGTGTGCGAAAGCCTTATTAGCTTCAGCCATCCTGTGCGTATCTTCCTTCTTCTTAATTGCAGCCCCTCTTGAATTACTAGCGTCAATTAATTCTCCTGCTAATTTAGCAGCCATTGCCTTCTCGCCTCTCAGGCTGGCAAAGTTTATAAGCCAACGTATGCTTAGAGCCTGCCTTCTTGAGGGCCTCACTTCCGTAGGAACCTGGTAAGTTGAGCCCCCGACACGCCTTGACTTAACCTCCACAGCGGGCCTAACGTTCTCAACAGCCCTCTGAAAAACAACTAGCGGATCCTGCTTTGTTTTCTCCTTTATTATATCAAACGAGCTGTATAATATCTTCTGAGCAATACTCTTCTTGCCCTTTTTCATCAGGTTATTGACAAATTTGGCCACAAGAACGCTCTTATACTTAGGGTCAAGCATCACCTCTCGTTTGGAAATTACTCTTTTCCTGGGCATAAAACTCCTCCAAAATATGATTGGGCTTTCAGAGGCCTTTTGGCCTTTTGGCACCGTATTTTGAACGGCTTTGCCTTCTATCATCCACGCCTGTCGTATCCATCGTACCCCGAATAATATGATATCGAACCCCTGGCAAGTCCTTGACCCGCCCGCCTCGAATTAATACTACAGAATGCTCCTGAAGATTATGGCCCATACCAGGAATATAGGAGGTCACCTCAATTCCATTTGTCAATCTCACCCTTGCAACTTTTCTCAATGCCGAGTTGGGCTTCTTGGGTGTCGATGTATATACACGCACGCATACCCCCCTTTTCTGAGGTGCGCCTTGAAGGGCAGGTGTCTTCATCTTTTTCTTTGGTTTTCGGCGACCCTTTCTTACAAGCTGGTTAATAGTCGGCATGGATTCTCCTTTGTTTTTTAATCAATTACATAAGCTGTCAGGACAAAATGCAGACAGAATATGGAAAAAAACAAAACCATTTTTTATATTTTCTATTACTTATTTTGTCAAGGCTTTTTAAAGTTAAACACCAATAAATTTAGCCTTCAATACCAATTCCAACATTTCGATAGGCCTTTACCCCTGTTCCTGCCGGTATTAAACGACCCATAATCACGTTTTCTTTGAGGCCTTTTAGGTGATCTACTTTCCCGGCCACACTGGCATCGGACAAAACCTTTGTTGTTTCCTGAAAAGACGCTGCAGATATAAAACTCTCGGTGCTTAGAGAAGCCTTGGTAATTCCTAATAGCAACGGCTCCGCAGTGGCTGGTTTACCACCTTGTTCAATGATTTTGTTGTTCTCTTTTTCAAAATGCCATTTTTCTACGTTCTCCCCTAATAGGAAATGAGAATCTCCTGAATCAGTCACGCTGACCTGTCGTAACATTTGTCTGACGATAACCTCGATGTGCTTATCGTTGATCTTTACACCTTGAAGTCGATATACTTCCTGGACTTCATTAACGAGATATTTGGCCAATTCTTTGACGCCTCTAATTTTTAGTATGTCATGGGGGTTTATGGAACCATCCATCAGAGCCTCACCAGCCCTAACGTAATCCCCATCCAAGACACTAACGTGTTTGCCTCTTGCGACAAAGTAGTTCACTGCATCACCAATCTCCGGGGTAATCGTCATTTTCCTTTTTCCCTTTGTGTACTTGCCAAAAGAAACTACGCCATCTATTTCACTGATGATAGCTGTCTCTTTTGGTTTCCTAACTTCAAATAACTCAGCTACCCTTGGAAGTCCTCCTGTAATATCTTTTGTTTTTGTAGTTTCCCTTGGGATCTTCGCTAAGACTACACCGGAACTCACCTTGTCTCCCTCATTAACCATAATGATGGCACCAACTGGTAGAGGGTAACGGGCCTTGGCCTTTCTACTTGATTTCAAAATAGCCGTTTTTCCACTGCTATCTTTGATTGAGATCCGGGGCCTTGTATCCATGTCACCTGACTCAACGATCACCCTGCTAATCTTTCCTGTAACCTGATCCCTCTTTTCCTGCATCGTACGGCCTTCTAAAATATCGCCGAACTTAACAACACCAGGCATATCAGTGAGAATGGGGATAGTAAAGGGATCCCACTCGGCAAGGACCTCACCGGGCTTTACTTTCTTCCCGTTGCGGACTTTCAGAGTCGTCCCGAAGGTAATAGGGTATCTCTCAACTTCCCTTCCACCTTTACCTAAAATAGCGATTTCGCCATCGCGGTTCATAACCACTAGGTCGCCTTCTGCGTTTTTAACTGTTTTAAGATTAACGAACTTTACCTTTCCCTGATTCCTGGGCTGAATTGTCGACTGCTCAACTCGTTTGCTTGCTGTACCACCTATATGAAACGTCCTCATGGTAAGCTGTGTTCCAGGTTCTCCAATAGATTGGGCAGCAATGATACCAATTGCTTCGCCAATATTCACTTCATGACCGTGAGCCAGATCTCTACCATAGCATTTTTTGCACACACCATGTTCGGCTTCACATGTCAAAACGGACCTGATCCTGACCCTCTCTATTCCAGCTTTCTCAATTTTATCGACTCTATCTTCATCGATCTCTTCAGATGCCTTAACAAGCAATTCCTGTGTCATGGGATCATAGATATCTTCAAGGGCCACTCTACCTAAAATCCTTTCTCCAACTCTCTGAAGAATTTCGCCACCTTCCACAAGAGCATCTACCCAGATACCATCCATCGTTCCGCAGTCTTCTTCAATGACAATAGCATCTTGTGCTACGTCCACCAGTCTCCTGGTTAAATAACCTGAATTAGCCGTTTTGAGTGCAGTATCGGCCAGACCTTTCCTTGCTCCATGAGTGGAAATAAAGTACTGCAATACGGTCAACCCTTCACGAAAGTTTGAAGTAATTGGTGTTTCTATGATCTCCCCGGACGGCTTGGCCATCAACCCTCTCATTCCAGCAAGCTGTCTCATTTGATCTTTGCTTCCCCTTGCGCCCGAATCAGACATCATAAAGATTGGATTGAAACTGGTAGTCTTCTCCTTTTTGTTCCGGTGGCCCGATACCTCTTCAATTGCCATTTCCTCAATCATTTCAGAGGCAACATCTTCTGTGGACTGGGCCCAAATATCAACAATTTTGTTATATTTTTCACCGCGGGTAATAAGTCCATTTATGTACTGATCGTCTATCTTCTTTACCTCATTTTCCGCCTTCTCAATAATCTCTTGCTTCTTAGACGGGACAACCATATCCTTCATTGCAATAGATATCCCTGAAAGAGTGGCATATTTGTAACCGATATCCTTCAGCCTGTCAGCCAATATAACCGTGGACTTAATCCCCGCATGTCGATAGGACTCATTGATTAAGGCACGTAATCTTGTTTTGGACATCGTCTTGTTAATCAGATCAAAGGAAAGCGGCCCTGGCAAGATCTCATATAGAATTACTCGGCCAGTAGTAGTCTCCTGAAGCTTTCCCTCTAACTTGACCTTAATAGAGGCGTGCAAATCCAATTCACCAGCATCATAAGCAATTCTCACCTCTCGTGGGCCTGAAAAGACCTTGCCTTCACCTTTCGAATCAGACCTTTCCCTTGTCATGTAGTAAATCCCCAGAACAATGTCCTGGCTAGGAACAATGATGGGACCTCCGTTAGCTGGTGATAGGATGTTGTTAGAGGACATCATCAAAACCCGGGCCTCTATCTGGGCCTCAATGGACAAAGGGACATGAACCGCCATTTGGTCCCCATCAAAATCAGCATTGAAGGCCGTACACACTAAAGGATGGAGCTGAATGGCTTTACCCTCGATAAGTATAGGTTCAAATGCCTGTATTCCCAGACGATGTAGTGTCGGAGCCCTATTCAATAGAATACAATATTCCCTGACCACTTCATCTAAGGCGTCCCAGACCTCTGGAGTCTCTCTTTCCACCATCTTCTTTGCGCTCTTGATGGTTGTAACCAAACCCTTTTCGTCCAATTTATTATAGATGAATGGCTTGAAAAGCTCCAAGGCCATCTTTTTAGGAAGTCCGCACTGGTGCAGCCGAAGATCCGGACCAACTACGATAACTGATCTCCCTGAATAGTCCACCCGCTTTCCAAGCAGGTTCTGCCTAAACCTTCCCTGTTTGCCTTTCAACATATCGCTCAGGGACTTAAACGGCCTTTTGTTTGCTCCGGTTACAGCCTTTCCTCTTCTCCCATTATCAAATAGAACATCAACCGCCTCCTGTAGCATCCTCTTTTCATTCCTTACGATTATGTCAGGGGCGTTTAACTCCAAAAGCCTTTTTAGCCTGTTATTTCGATTTATTACACGCCTGTACAGGTCATTTAAATCGGAGGTGGCAAAACGTCCTCCATCAAGTGGTACTAAAGGCCTGAGATCGGGAGGCAGCACGGGAATAGTATTCATTATTAACCATTCCGGTCTGTTTTTTGACTCCTTAAAAGCGTCAATAATTTTCAGCCGTTTGGCCAGCTTTTTTCGCTTCGCATCTGACTTTGTTCCATGCATCTCAACCCTAAGCGTCTCAGAAAGATTGTCAAGGTCAAGTTCCTTCAGCATGGCCTGAATAGCTTCAGCGCCGATTCCCGCCTTAAATCTATCTCCATAGTCCTCTCTTGCCTGTTGGAGCTGTTCATCAGTCAACAGGGATCCTTTCGTAAGCGGAGTATCCTTAGGATCAGTAACTATGTAAGCCTCAAAGTAAAGAACCCTTTCCAGATCTTTTAGGGTCAAATCAAGAAGGTTGCCCACTTTCGAGGGGAGACACTTCAAAAACCAGATATGTGCCACAGGGGCCGCAAGCTCAATATGACCCATCCTTTCCCGTCGAACCTTCGACTGGATCACCTCTACGCCGCACTTCTCACATACGATGCCCCGGTGTTTCATCCGTTTGTACTTGCCGCAATTGCATTCGTAGTCCTTTATGGGCCCAAATATCTTCGAGCAGAAAAGTCCATCACGTTCCGGCTTGAAGGTCCGGTAATTTATGGTTTCAGGCTTTTTAACCTCACCATAAGACCATTCCCTAATCTTTTCCGGCGAAGCCAGGGAAATCCTGACAGCGTTAAAGCTCGACGGATCTTTCGGCTTAGAAAAAAAACTATATAATTCTTCCAACGCCCCTCTCCTTTTTTCTATCGACAATATTCATTTCGCTAGCTCTGACTGTCTTCGAAAAGCTGAAGCTCTAATCCAAGACTCTGCAATTCTTTCATAAGTACCTTGAATGACTCCGGAAGCCCTGCCTCAAGAACATTATTACCCTTAACAATTCGTTCATACATGCGTGTTCTTCCGGCCACATCATCTGATTTAACGGTCAGAAATTCTTGCAGAGTATATGCGGCACCATAGGCCTCCATGGCCCAGACTTCCATCTCGCCTAATCTTTGGCCTCCGAACTGGGCTTTTCCGCCCAAAGGTTGCTGGGTAACCAGCGAATATGGGCCGATTGACCGGGCATGTAGTTTGTCATCTACCAAGTGATGGAGTTTCATTACGTACATGACTCCAACAGTAATCTTCTGATCAAAAGGCTCACCAGTCCTTCCATCATAGAGTGTCGTTTGACCGGTTATGGGTAATCCGGCCTCTTTAAGGTACTTCTCGATTTCATCTTCCAATGCTCCGTCAAATACCGGCGTAGCCATTGGTACTCCGTCCTTCAATAACTTAGCCTTTTTTATCAGTTCCTCATCGGATGATGTCTCAAAGAAGTTGTACTCGTGTTTGGGGTATAATTTTTTAAGTCTGCGCCTCAGTTCATCAGTATTTTTCATAGTAGCCAGTATTTTCTCAATCTGTGCGCCTAACTCTCGAGATGCCCACCCCAAATGGGTTTCAAGGACCTGCCCCACATTCATTCTCGACGGAACACCAAGGGGGTTTAAAACCACATCCACGGGCGTACCGTCAGAAAAATATGGCATGTCTTCAACAGGCAGAACTCTGGAAAGGACACCCTTGTTCCCGTGGCGACCTGCCATTTTATCTCCCACTGACAGCATGCGCTTTACCGCTACATATACCTTGACCATCTTAATGACACCGGGAGCCAATTCGTCACCCACACCTAATCTTTCTATTTTGTCCTCAAACAGTTTAGTAGTACGAGCGACCTTTACGGAATACCTCTGAATAATGGCTTCAAGTTTCTCAATAACATCCATAGTGGTTCTTAGATCCGATCCCGCCCACGCCTCAATTGCAATCCTGTTAACATCCTCTGCCTTTATTGACTTATTTGCTGGCATGAGAATATCGCCGGATATCTTATCACGCAATCCTGTTTTAAGCTTTTTCCTGATAAGGAGATCCTTTATCTTCTCCCTTGCACTTCTCCCAATGACATCAATCTCGTCTTGAAGGTCTTTCCTGAGCCGGCGCTTTTCTTCGGCTTCAATTTCCATGCTTCTCATGTCCTTCTCGACACCTCTTCGGGAAAAAACCTTGGCATCAATCACAATCCCCTGTACGCCGGGCGGGACTCTCAAGGAACTATCCTTAACATCTCCCGCTTTGTCTCCGAATATGGCCCTAAGGAGCTTTTCTTCGGGAGACAGCTGGGTCTCCCCTTTAGGTGTTATTTTTCCGACCAGGATATCGCCCGGCTTGACTTCCGCACCAATCATAATGATGCCACTTTCGTCCAGATACCTTAAGGCATCCTCTCCGACATTTGGAATATCCTTTGTGATCTCTTCCTTCCCCAACTTTGTATCCCGGGATACCACCTCAAATTCTTCAATATGGATGGAGGTATATACATCCTCCTTCACTACTCTTTCGCTGACGAGAATAGAATCCTCGAAGTTGTATCCCCCCCACGACATAAAAGCAACCATCACGTTCTGGCCTAAGGCAAGCTCCCCGAGTTCGGATGCAGGACCATCAGCGATGGTTTGCCCCTTTTTGACTAAGACTCCCTGCTCGACAATGGGTTTTTGGGTATAGCAGCTATTCTGATTTGATTTTTTGAACTTAATAAGTTTATAGATCTCAACCTCTGGCTCGTCATCATCCGATTCAACTCTGGATCTAACAACAATTCTCGAGGCATCCACATCTTCTACCACCCCTTCCCTTCTTGCAATCACAGAGATACCCGAATCCCGAGCGACCACACTTTCTATTCCCGTCCCCACCAACGGAGCTTTGGCCTTCAAGAGAGGAACAGCCTGACGCTGCATGTTTGATCCCATTAAAGCCCTATTTGCATCGTCGTGCTCCAAGAAGGGGATCAAAGACGCGGAAATGCTCACAAGCTGGTCTGGAGACACATCCATATATTTAACTGCACTGGCTCGAATCTTTTGGGCCTCTCCCTCTACCCTTACTGCCACTTCCTTTCTTATGAACTGGCCTCTTTTATCCAGTGGAGCATTGGCCTGTGCAATGGGGTATTTCTTTTCATCAAGCGCAGACAAGTATTTGATGTTGTTGGTAACTTTTCCTTTTTCCACCTGTCTGTATGGAGTTTCAATGAAGCCAAACTCATTCACCCTCGCGTAAGTGCTCAAAGAAACTATCAGACCTATATTTGGCCCTTCCGGAGTCTCTATTGGGCAAATCCTTCCATAATGTGTCGGGTGAACGTCGCGAACCTCAAATCCCGCCCTTTCCCTCGTTAAGCCACCTGGCCCCAAAGCACTCAATCTCCGCTTATGGGTAACCTCTGACATTGGGTTGGTCTGGTCCATAAATTGGGAAAGCTGGCTTGTTCCGAAAAATTCTTTAACCACGGCAGAAACAGGTTTAGAATTTATCAAATCATGGGGCATTAAAGTTTCAACTTCCTGAAGGCTCATTCTCTCTTTAATGGCTCTCTCCATTCTTACGAGTCCAA
>CAZUHR010000151.1:0-7954 GCA_964620335.1 uncultured Desulfobacteraceae bacterium | reverse complement strand
ATGTGAATGAAAGATGCCTTTCCAAAGTCCCGCCTTGACATAATCCTGCCTGCTACGGTGCATACACTTTTTTCCCTCTCCAGGGCTTCGGCGTCCATGTCCCCAAAACGAGTTATCGCGTCAGATACGTTAGTGTCAGTGTGATATCCTGCCGGATAAACATTAACACCCATGGCCTTCAATTTTCTGGCTTTTTTGATCCTCTCTTCAATAAGCGGGCTTATTTTTTGCATTGTTTAGGGAAGCCTTTTCTGGCAGGTTGCATTCCTTTCGCAAGTGTGTTTTTAATAAATTAAACTAAATATTTTAATCGAATTATAATATTTTAGTCAAGGTAAAAGGATAGTCTTGCAAAAGGGGATTTTTAATGGGTCATACGTCCTTTTCCACGGACTGATGACTGTTCTAAACAGACATGAAAATATCTCTTGCAAACAATATTATGCTTTGGGCAATGATCATTTTTTCTGGAATAATCTTGTATAATTCTTTTGAAAAAATAATGAATCAGTGCTATCAGAAAACTTTAACTGAAATAGGACCTACATTCTGTCCTTAAAAACGCTAACTCTTTATGACAAAAGGGGATTTACCATGGCAAAGCTCTTATGGAAACCATCGGAGGAGAGGATCAAAAATTCGAACATTTGCAGATTTATGCAGTTTATTAACGAAAAATACGGGACTGATTTTAAGGAATACATGCCTCTTTATAAGTGGTCAATTGAAAATATCCCTGAATTTTGGGCCTCATTTTGGGATTTTGCGGATATAAAATGTTCCAAACCATATGATACCGTAATAGATGATATCAATAAGATGCCTGGGGCCAAATGGTTCGAGGGTTCACGGCTCAATTTTGCCGAAAACCTTCTCAGATTCAGAGATGATCATACGGCCTATATCTTCAAAGGAGAAACACAAAAAACAGCTAAAATCAGCTATGCTGATCTCTATGATACTGTGGCGCGTCTTGCAGAATCACTTCGCAAGATGGGAATTTCTCCTGGAGATCGAGTAGCGGCCTACATGCCCAACATGATGGAGACAGCTATTGCAATGCTTGCCGCAACGAGTATCGGTGCAACATGGTCTTCCTGTGCCACTGATATAGGTCCCGGGGGTGTTTTAGATCGTTTCGGTCAAATCGAACCAAAAGTTCTTTTCACTGTCGACGGATATTTCTATAAAGCTAAACCTTTCAGTTCTCTTTCAAATGCAGCCGAAATTGCAAAGGGAATTCCTTCTATTGAAAAAGTTGTGGTAACCTCCTATACGCAAAAAAAACCTGACATCTCCGGTATCCCGAACTCCGTATATTTTGAAGACTTCCTGTCTAAGGAAGGTGGGCTTGAAATCCAATTCGAACAATTGCCTTTTGATCACCCTGTATTTATCATGTTTTCTTCAGGAACAACCGGTAAGCCAAAGTGTCTGGTTCAGGGAGCCGGCGGAATTCTTATCAATCAGTTAAAGGAACTGATATTGCAAACTGATTTGAAAAGAGAAGATATTCACTTTTTTATAACGACCTGTAGCTGGATGATGTGGAATTGGATGCATACCTCTTTAGCTACAGGAAATACCCTGATCCTATACGATGGCAATCCAAATTATCCTGATCCGACCGCCATGTGGAGGTTAATCCAGGATGAAAAGGTAACGATGTTCGGTACCAGCGCATCCTATATCAATTTCATTAAAAGCCAGGGCCTTAAACCGGGAAAAGATTACGACCTGTCATCTCTCAAAGAAATATGGCAAACCGGTTCACCTCTGTCACCTGAGGGCTTTGAGTATGTTTACCAGGAAATAAAAAAAGACGTCTGGTTTAATTCCAGTGCAGGCGGCACAGACATAAACGGTTGTTTTTTCACCGGAAGCCCTATAAGCCCCGTATATGCAGGTGAATTACAATTTCCCGCATTGGCCATGAAAGTAAATGTATACGATGAAAACGGCAAACCCGTGGTTGACAAGGAAGGTGAACTTGTATGTGAAGCACCTGCCCCTTCGATGCCTCTTTATTTCTGGAATGATCCTGACAATAAAAAGTATAAAGATGCCTACTTTGATGTCTATCCAAATGTGTGGCGTCATGGTGATTTTATTTTAATTAATAGCGAGACAGGCGGAGCAACTTTTCATGGCCGTTCCGACGCTGTCTTAAAACCTTCGGGGGTTAGAATCGGTACGGCTGAAATATACAACCAGGTTGAAAAACTGCAAGAAATAGCAGACAGCCTGGCAATAGGACAAAGCTGGAAGGGGGACCAACGCATTATCCTCTTTGTGAAGCTAGCTGAAGGGTATCAACTGGACGATGAACTGAGGGCTAAGATCGTAAAGACATTGCGTACAAAGGCCTCCCCCAGGCACGTTCCGGCCAAAATTATTGATACGCCTGATATCCCCTACACCCATAATATGAAAAAGGTTGAAAGTTCGGTCACGAATATATTGCACGGCAAACCGGTACTGAACAGGGACGCTTTGAGCAACCCGGAATCACTGGACTTTTATGAAGACCTAAAAGAACTTCAGGAGGATTAAAATATAATTTGACCGATCTACCGGTTATTCTTTTTCCGCATACTCATATAAGCGGAACAGATTTAAAAAAATTATTCCCCTTTTTCGGCCTTATCACAATATGCCGCCCTTGGTTCACGGATGCGCCTGCTCAACCGGCTGAAAAAGGGGATTTTCCGCCCATTAATGTCCGATACCCGCCCGATGACCTCAAGCCGAAAATGGATTTCAAAAGGGTGATCTCCGAATATCAATTATGGATCAAACAGAATCAGGACAAAGGCTATGCAGCCTCTTTGAGCTTTTTTCGGCAAACCGACCGATCCGAGGAAACCCAGTGGGAAATCCGGCATATGATTCAGCAGGCGGGTAAAGACATCTCCGATCCTGATGAACACAACGCTTTTAAATGGCACATGATTCTCCACCTTGCCCGGGAATTTGAAGAAAGCCGATCCGACGCGGATAAGCTGCTTGATCAGGTGAGGCGTCAAAAATCACCTCTTGATGAGGCACTGGAAGATCGTTCGTTTTTAAAAAACCTGCTTGAGGATCTTCCCCCATTTGAGAAATATTTCACTGCGCCCGAACAGCATCTGGCGCAGCTATGTGACGCATGGCTCGGCCTTTTTGCTCAATATCTGACAAACTACAGGCTGCTGGTTACTTTTGATCGCAACGTGATGGGTTATTTAACGGATTCGACGCATCCGGCCGAGTTCCGATTCAACCTGCCCGACCTGTCGCACCTGCCCTTGAAAGATCTCCTGGAAGCTAGGGGTCGATATAGTCATGGAAGTTTTGGAAAAGCACTGAGATCCCTGATAGAGGCGGTTGAGCGTCAGGCCGGACCCCAAAGAGATGAGCTTCAAAGGCTCTTAAAAGTGGTAGAGGAATCCTTATTGCCTGAGCCGACTTCAGGACAAATGAATGTGACCCTGCAATATCTCTCCCGAATTTCAGATGATGAGACTCTTCCCGAAGTCCTGTCGGGCAAGACACTGATGCTGCTGGAGCCTAATTAATGCTAATCCGGTTACCTAATGTTCCGCTTAGATGATTTCATCCTCCTGCTGGTCGTATTCTCTTCCATGGTTGCGGGCATACTATTGCCGCGCCCTGCCTCCATTTTCCAGCCATACCCGGTTTACCTGATGATGTTCTTCCTCTTTTTGAGTTTTCTCTCTATCAAGATAGAGACCGTCTGGGGTGCGGTCAGAAATAACCTGAAGACCGTTATCTGGCTCTCTTTTTTAAAACTAATCCTTCTCCCTGTATCAATCTATTTCCTTTTCAGGGTATTTTTCCCTTCTTATGCCGTTGCCGCATTACTTCTGACCGGAATCTCCACCGGAGTCGTAGCCCCCTTTATCTCAACCCTCGTAAAAGCGAATGTCAATCTTGTGCTTATCATGGTCGTGATCTCTTCTCCGTTAGTCCCCTTTACGCTGCCGGCCTTGGTCAAAATTCTTTTGGGACGCTCCATAGAGATTTCTCTTTTGAGCATGATGCGTACCCTGTGCATGGTCATCTTTATACCCATCCTGGCCGTTGAGATATTAAGGCGCATAACACCCCGGATCCTGGATTCCATCATGAAAAGACGTTATCCCATTTCCCTGGTTATTTTTGCGGTCATTAATCTGGGCGTCTTTTCAAAATACGCAGATTTTTTCCACCAGAATATCTTGACCATCCTCGAGGCGACATTTGTTGCTTTTTTGCTTGGGGGAATTTACCTGGTGGTCGGGATTTTAGCAGTCTGGAAGGGTCCGATTGAGAACCAGATCAGTTCCGCAGTAAGCCTCGGAAATATGAATAATGTACTCGTCCTTGTCTTTGCCTCGGAATTTTTTACCCCCTTGGAACCGACCGTGGCCGCCATGTATATGATTCCCTTTTTCGGCCTGATCTTTCCCTTAAGGGTCTACCAGCGTCTCAGAAAAGACTATTCTAAGTAAATAGGGCCCCTAAAAACCCAATTAGAAGATTATCGACAATATTTCTTAATCTTCCAAGTCCAAATTTTACGCTTCCGTTGAGGAGCTGCAAAAGGATCTGGATCATTGGCTTCATTATATAACCATGCACGCCCTCACAGAGACTATTGCAATATGGGGAAAAGACCCATTGAAGATGACAAAGAACAAATGCCCCGTAAGAAGGCAGCTTAAACGTTAATTCCGGAGAGGGGCTGACTGTCCGGGAAGAGGTTGATTTTTATAAATAATACATTTAAAATTTGATAAATGAAAACCACACAATATTTTGAATATACGAGGAAACGCCTTGATCGTGCTCGGATCAAAGAGGATTGGATAAAATCAGTTATTGAGAAACCTGAGAAAATAGAAATCCAATCGGATGGCAGGATCAGGAAATGGGCCAAAATATCAGAAGCAGGAAAATACTTGAGGGTTATCTTGCTCGAAGATGGCGAAACGGTTCATAACGCATTTTTTGATAGATCATACAAGGAGGAATAAAATATGAAAGTGAAATATTTTTCTGATACGGATACTGCTCACGTTGAATTCACCGACAAAGAAATCATTGAGACCAAAGAGATAAGTGAAAATATCTATATTGACATTGATGGGAAAGGCAACATCGTAAGTATGACTATTGAACATGCAAAAGACAGTGCTGGACTTTGGGAATTTTCATATCAAGAGATGTCGCGCCAAACCGCATAGGAATGCCGAACATCATCTTTTTTTTTACTATTTCTTAATACCCCTGCCAATACTGGTTTTATGCGAAAAGAGCTGACAACGATCAAACGTAGATCCCGTTTTCTCATACCTTCCAAGGTAACTGCCGGAGGCGGTGAATAGATATACCGGGGCATCAGCCACATCCTCCCCGTTAAACGTTACATGCACATCCACAATACCGTGATCAATGTCCACATCCACGTCCTGCCACACAAACACATCAGACCAGAACTGACCTGATAAATAATCCGCCCTGATCTTATATGTCCCGTCCGCCAGGTTGAAATCCACATCACCCTCGTCATTGGTGACCCCGTTTTCTCCAAGATAGGTGCCGGATTCACTGAATAGATAGCAGCTTACGCCGACCAAGGGGTCTTCTTCGCCCTTGTTGACCGTCAGGGTAAAGCTGCCGCCTCCGGTAGATATGTTTACAGGGTTTTCTACATGCCCAATGATCGTGGATATGCCGCTCCAGTACTGGTTTGCCATGTAATCCGCCCTGAAATTGTAATCCCCCTGGGGCAGCCTGAATGAAACATTGCCCTCGCTACCTGTTAGATCATAAAGACCAAGATAGGTGCCGGTGCTGTTAAAGACATAGACATTTATTCCCTCAAGAGCAAGCCCCATATTGGTCACGGTAACCTCGGCCATGCCCTCATCTATGGTGATTGTCTCATCCGTCCAGTTAAATATCCCGGACCAGTACTGCTGCGTCAGGTAGTCCGCCCTCACCTTGTAGTCCTTTTCAGGCAGATTGAAGACGACCCGGCCCTGGGTGTCGGTCCCCTGGGATATCCCGAGGTATGTGCCTGAGGGTGTGAAAAGATAGACATTCAGGCCTTCTCTGGGTTCGATATTGCCGTCATAGTCCCCTTGAACCGTAATGACCACATCCTGGTGGGGGATGGTCAGGGTCAGGGATGCGTCGTCATTAACGGCTATGGAGTCACTCCAGAACTGCCCTGAGAGATAATCCGCCCTGACCTTATAGTCCCCTTGTGAGACCGTGAAGGAGACCTGTCCGCTTCCGTCGGTCGTATCAAAATAGCCCAGATAAGTGCCTGATGCGGAAAACAGGTAGACATTGATTCCGTTTATGGGATTTTCAGGGTCTTTCTGGACGGTCACTGTCAGCACGCCGCCGCCCGTGTCCACAGACACATGGGTCGTGCCCCCGGACCCGATAACCGTGGTATCGCTCCAGTACTGGCTCGCCATGTGATCGGCCCTGAACTTGAAGGATAAGCCCACAGGCAAATCAAAAGAGACCTTGCCCTGGTCGTCGGTTACACCATAGATACCGAGATAGGTGCCGTCTTCATTGAACACATAGACCTTCACGCCCTCTTTTGCCTCACCTGCCACGGTCACGGTTATCTCGGCCGTCTCTTCCTCAATGACCACCTCAGCGGAATAGGTGCCGGGAACCGTAATCACGGATGACCAGAACTGATAGGAGACATAATCCGCCCGGAATTTGTAGGACTGTGTTAATAGAAGCCAATATTCAATTGTCAAAGAACAATTTATTTAGAAAAATGGAGCTTAATTGCTAATTTCTGGTAGGCGCAGAGTGGCCAGGAAGAGATTAATTTTTGCATATAAGACGCCTTCAGTCAATTTGTCTAATTTCAAGGATATACCTTTTATTCACGTTATCCACAACACTTACATCGATACAATTGGGCCATAATATTTCATACTCAAAAGGAAAAGTGCCCAATAAATAAATGCCCCAGCTAACCCAAGCCTTTGATCGATAAAAGAAAGCAGAACGGTGATGATGAAGGCTAGCACGTAGGCAATTGGAAGAACAAGCAATAGGTTTTTTCCTTTAAGACACCAGAACATAAAAGGTGAAAAAACAATACCGAAAACAATAGCTGCTATTGATGCAGTTTGTACAACTCCAGGGAGCATCAATGTACTCAGGCTAAATCTGCCGCTAGAAGAAGCTGCGAATGCAAACGCGGTTATAAAACTACCTATGATACTAAATACAAGCATAATAAAATAATTATTGGATGACATAAAATTGCCTCCTTACTATTTTTGCTATTAATTCAGTGAATAGTCATTTTTGTAAAGGCAGACAAAAAAGCAATAGGTCAATTTAGCATTTGGCCGATTCAAACCCGCTTTATCTGCAGCGCCCCAGCATTCTATGTGTGAATTAATCCTGGAGACCCCATATACTTCCATACAACGTAGGCAACCACGAACTCGTTTTGACCATGGGCTATTTCCTGCACATTTACAAAAGCATTTTAGATTTACTCCTAAGTATCTTTCATTTTTGTATTTATTACATTCGGATGAATTACTCGGCAAGGATGGTGCATTCAGGCATTTTTCCCAAGGTTCTTCATATTTTTGGCATGGATCTGTATTAAGACCATTCGGATCTATGCTATTAATCGGATTGTTTGCAGTATATGCAAATAGTAGTAGTTCATAAGGCTCGGTGGTAAGATCATCGGGAGAGAAATATGGTATCATTGTACATCGGGATTGGACAGAATGACTTGGATCAGCCCTCAAATACCTCCCCGTCCTCGGATCATAGTACCTGTGGTAGTTATAATGCAGCCCAGTCTCCTGATCGAAGTACTGCCCCGGCAATCTTACATTATTCTCCACCGTGGAATAAGGATGCACAACTGCCTCACCAAAGGGCCTGTACTTGGCCTCCCACACAA